>NZ_JBSFHW010000036.1:0-115067 GCF_053597275.1 Streptomyces sp. NPDC001492
GCTGGAAATTCTCGTGGCAGCCGAGGGCGACGAACAGGACCTGGGAAAAATGACCCGGGAGACGCGGTGGGGCGGTGTTTCACGTGAAACACCGCCCCCGGCGTGTGGGTGAACCCTTACTTGGCGGAGTAGGGCGTGAGGCAGAGGGTCAAGTCACTCCTGCCGGTCTCCGTGTACTGGGCGTACTTGGTGCGGTCGCAGCCGGAGTCGTCACTCTTCTTCTGGGCGACCTTGTACTTGGCGCTCGCGCTGCTGCAGTCAACGACCTTGAGGCCCGGGTCGGTGGTGCTCTCCGGGTTGCTGATGCTCATGCAGTCGCCGACCTTGGCGGTGTCGGGGTCGTGGCGGCTCGCGAACCAGCCGACTCCCGCGGCTATGAGAGCGACAATGACGACCCCGATGCGCAGGTACTGCTTGATGCCGCGCTTCGGCCGCTGCGGCGGAACCGGCGCGTAAGGCGCTGCCCCCGCGGGCGGAAACCCAGGTTGACCCGGCTGCTGCGGGTACCCGCCCTGGGGTGGATAAGGTGCCGAGCCCTGAGGCGGGTACGGTGCCTGGCCCTGGGGCTGGCCGTAGGGCTGCTGGCCCTGGGCGAACGGGTTCTGACCCTGGGGCGGAGTGGTCACTTGACGGTCCCCCTGAAGAGTTGGTGAGCGGACTGCATAAGAGCCGCGTAAGACCTCGGTAAGTTATCGGCTGCCACTGACACTTCTGTAACCAGAAGGGGCTCTGTGGCCTTGATGTGACACTTACCGACGCTCAAAGCGGGCCATAGCCCCAGCAACCACCCCGTAGACAACGGCGACCGTGATCACCAGTGGCACGGAGCGGCCGTCCGGCGGCAGCATCAGCGCGGCCACCGCCGCGGCGCCGACGAAGGCGACATTGAAGAGCACGTCGTAGACGGAGAAGATCCGGCCCCGGAAGCCGTCGTCCACGGAGGACTGCACGAGCGTGTCTGTCGCGATCTTCGCGCCCTGGGTGGTGAGACCGAGGACGAACGTCGCGACCAGCATCGGAGCGGTGGCGAACGGGAGACCGAGGGCAGGTTCCAGGACGGCGGCCGCCGTGGCGCACACCACGATCCAGCGGCCCGGCCCGATGCGCCCCGCAGCCGAGGGCGTCACCACGGCCGCCGCGAAGAAGCCAGCGGCGGAAGTCCCCAACGCCAGCCCCAGCAGGCGCAGTCCGTCGTCGGTGGTCGAGGCGAAGGTGTACCGGCACAGCATCAGCAGCATGACCAGCAGCGCGCCGTAGCAGAACCGCATCAGGGTCATCGTGACCAGTGCCCAGGCAGCCTCCCGGCGCGGCGGTGCCGCGAGGTGTCGTACCCCCGCCGTCAGGTCGCGGGCCGTGCCGGTGAGTGCCGCGGCCAGCCTCGGCTGCACCAACTCGGCGTCCGGCCCGAGCAGTTCCGGTGCCAGGCGCAGTGACGCGAGCCCCGCGCACAGGTACAGGAAGGCGCCCAGCAGGACCACGGCGGCATCGGAATCCGCCGCCACCAGCCGTACGACGAAGGCGAGACCGCCGCCCACGGTCGCGGCGAGCGTACCGGCGGTCGGGGAAAGGGAGTTGGCCATCACCAGCCGCTCGGCGTCAACGACGCGCGGCAGTGCGGCGGACAGTCCCGCGAGGACGAAGCGGTTGACCGCGGTCACGCAGAGCGCGGAGACGTAGAAGAGCCAGTCCGGGGCGTGACTGAGGATCAGGAGAGCTGTCGCCGAAGCCAGCAGGGCGCGCAGCAGGTTGCCGTGGAGGAAGACCTGGCGGCGGCGCCAGCGGTCAAGCAGGACGCCTGCGAAGGGGCCCACCAGGGAGTACGGGAGCAGCAGGACCGCCATGGCGGAGGCGATCGCGGTGGCCGAGGTCTGCTTCTCCGGCGAGAAGACGACGTAGGCGGCGAGTGCGACCTGGTAGACGCCGTCGGCGCCCTGGGAGAGCAGGCGTACGGCGAGCAGGCGCCGGAAGTTCGCGAAGCGCAGGAGGGCGCGCAGGTCACGGACGACAGCCACGGGGCACAGCCTCACATACGGGGAGGGTCCCCGGGCGGACAACCCGGGGACCCTCGACGCCCTGGCAGGAGCAGTTGTGTCGGCGCTTAGCGCTCGACCTCACCCTTGATGAACTTCTCGACGTTCTCGCGGGCCTCGTCGTCGAAGTACTGGACCGGCGGGGACTTCATGAAGTAGCTGGAGGCCGACAGGATCGGGCCGCCGATGCCGCGGTCCTTGGCGATCTTCGCGGCGCGCAGGGCGTCGATGATGACACCCGCGGAGTTCGGGGAGTCCCAGACCTCCAGCTTGTACTCCAGGTTCAGCGGGACGTCACCGAAGGCGCGGCCCTCAAGGCGGACGTAGGCCCACTTGCGGTCGTCGAGCCAGGCGACGTAGTCGGACGGGCCGATGTGGACGTTCTTCTCGCCGAGGTCCCGGTCGGGGATCTGGGAGGTGACGGCCTGCGTCTTGGAGATCTTCTTGGACTCCAGGCGCTCGCGCTCGAGCATGTTCTTGAAGTCCATGTTGCCGCCGACGTTCAGCTGCATCGTGCGGTCCAGGATGACGCCCCGGTCCTCGAACAGCTTCGCCATGACGCGGTGCGTGATGGTGGCGCCGACCTGAGACTTGATGTCGTCACCGACGATCGGCACGCCCGCCTCGGTGAACTTGTCCGCCCACTCCTTGGTGCCGGCGATGAAGACCGGAAGGGCGTTGACGAAGGCGACCTTGGCGTCGATGGCGCACTGGGCGTAGAACTTCGCCGCGTCCTCGGAGCCCACGGGCAGGTAGCAGACGAGCACGTCGACCTGCTTGTCCTTGAGGACCTGGACGATGTCGACGGGCTCGGCGTCCGACTCCTCGATGGTCTGGCGGTAGTACTTGCCGAGACCGTCGAGGGTGTGGCCGCGCTGGACGGTGACACCGGAGGTGGGCACGTCGCAGATCTTGATGGTGTTGTTCTCGGAGGCGCCGATGGCGTCCGCGAGGTCGAGGCCGACCTTCTTCGCGTCGACGTCGAAGGCGGCGACGAACTCGACGTCACGGACGTGGTACTCGCCGAACTGGACATGCATCAGGCCGGGGACCTTGGACGCCGGGTCGGCGTCCTTGTAGTACTCGACTCCCTGAACCAGTGACGCGGCGCAGTTGCCCACACCGACGATGGCTACGCGAACCGAACCCATTCCGGTTGCTCCCTGTGTGTACGAGTGAGGCCCTGACTGGACTCTCACGTGGCGGTGTCGTCGGGCGTATCCGTCCCAGGGGTGTCCCCGGGACGGGGCAGGACGCCCGGCGCTCCAGATGTGTTGTTCTGCTGAGCGGACCCCCCGGAGGCGGGACCCTTCAGGTCCCGTCCGGCCCGCTCGCTCTCGATGAGCTCGTTCAGCCAGCGCACTTCGCGCTCCACGGACTCCATCCCGTGGCGCTGGAGCTCAAGCGTGTAGTCGTCGAGGCGCTCCCGGGTGCGCGCCAGGGAGGCGCGCATCTTCTCCAGGCGCTCCTCCAGCCGGCTGCGGCGGCCCTCCAGCACGCGCATGCGCACGTCGCGTGACGTCTGCCCGAAGAAGGCGAAACGGGCGGCGAAGTGCTCGTCCTCGTACGCGTCGGGGCCCGTCTGTGAGAGCAGCTCCTCGAAGTGCTCCTTACCTTCCGCCGTCAACCGGTAGACGATCTTGGCGCGACGCCCGGCGAGCGGTGCCGCGAGGGCGTCCTCGGGGGTGTGTCCCGGCTCTTCGATCAACCAGCCGTTGGCGACCAGCGTCTTGAGGCAGGGGTAGAGCGTTCCGTAGCTGAACGCACGGAACACGCCCAGTGACGTATTGAGTCGTTTCCGCAGTTCATAGCCGTGCATCGGGGACTCGCGGAGCAGGCCGAGTACGGCGAACTCAAGGATCCCGGAACGCCGGCTCATCCGCTCGCCTCCCTGCCTTATCTCGCACCGATGTATCGACTCGATACATCACGACGATAGAACGGCCTTCCGGATGGGACAAGTGGGGAGACGGTGAACGGGATCACATCACTTATTCATCCGAGGCAAGTTGCCTGATTTGGGGTGAACTCTGGGGCTCAGTGGGTTTTGGCGGTGCGTAGTCTGTGCGGCATGCAATCCACCGGGAGCCGAGTGACGCCAGGGGATGTCACGGCACCCGGCGCAGTACGGGTGAATGCGGGATCGACCACATCCGTACTTCGGGGGGACCGGAAACCAGCCGCCGTTTCCAGGCGCGCAAAGGTGCGCCTGCCCGAGGAGTAGTCGTTCGATGAGCGAGCACCGTCGCAAACCGCCGCCGCCGCAGGGAGGCGGACGTGCCGCGGCCCGACGCGGCCAGCCCGGCTCGTCCTCCGGCCGCCGTGCGGCACCGCGAGGCGCAACCGGGTCCCCGGCCGATTACGGACTGGGCCAGGGGTCGACTGACGAGGAGCGGTCGTACGGCGGCCGCGCCGAAGCCCGCCGCGCGGCACAGAGAGCTGGAGGCGGCCGCCGCAGAGCGGCCGAGCCGGGCCGCGGAGGCCGACGCGGCGCGCCGCCCGGCGGGCCCGGGCGGGGCAGAGGGCGAGCACCCGATCCCGGCAGGAAGCGCCTGATCGACTATCCGCGCGCGGGCAAGTACGGCGTGGCGCGCTGGGTGCCGTCCTGGAAACTGGTGGCGGGCCTGTTCATCGGGTTCCTCGGAAGCCTGGTGGCCGTGGCGGGCATCGGGTACGCCATGGTGAGCGTCCCGAATGAGGCCGACACGGCGACGGCGCAGAACAACGTCTTCTACTGGTCCGACAAGAGCGAGATGGTCGCCACGGGCGGTGAGACGAACCGCCAGATCGTCAACCTCTCGCAGATCCCCAAGGCGATGCAGTACGCCGTCGTCTCGCAGGAGAACAAGACCTTCTACACCGACAGCGGCATCGACCCCAAGGGCATCGCCCGCGCCGTGTTCAACATGGCCCGGGGCGGTGAGACGCAGGGTGGCTCCACCATCACCCAGCAGTACGTCAAGAACGCGCGGTTGGACGACCAGTCCCAGACGATCACGCGTAAGTTCAAGGAGATCTTCATCTCGATAAAGGTGGGCGCCACCGTCTCGAAGGACAAGATCATGCAGGGTTACCTGAACTCTGCGTATTACGGTCGCAACGCCTACGGCATCCAGGCGGCCGCCCGCGCGTACTTCAACAAGGACTCCGTCCAGCTGAACCCGGGCGAGTGCGCGTTCCTGGCGGCGATGCTCAAGGGCGCCACGTACTACGACCCGGCGGGCGCCACCTCCATCGACCAGGCGGCCACCCCGGAGGCCAACAGCAGGCGTGCGCTGCGCCAGATGCAGAACACCCTCGACAAGATGGTCCAGTACCACCACCTGGACGCGGCGACCCGAGCGAAGTACACCACGCTCCCCAAGGTGAAGAACCCGCGGTCGAACACCCAGCTCGCCGGCCAGGTCGGCTACCTCGTGGACCTGGCGAAGGCGTATCTGATCAACAACACCAACATCACCGCCAACGACCTGCAGCGGGGCGGCTACTCGATCTACACGACCTTCGACAAGAAGAAGGTCAAGGAGCTCGAGGCCTCGGTCAAGAACGTCCAGAAGGCCAACATCAAGCCCAAGGAACGCCCCAAGACGGACACACACGTCCAGTTCGGTGGCGCTTCCGTGGATCCGACGACCGGTGCCATCAAGGCTATCTACGGCGGTGAGGACGCGACCAAGCACTTCACCAACAACGCCGACGTCACCGGCGCCCAGGTCGGTTCGACGTTCAAGCCGTTCGTGCTGGCGGCGGCGATGAAGTGGGGTGTGCGGGACAAGAGCCTTGGCCCGGAGCAGGCGCAGGACGAGCGCACCCCCGTCTCCCCGAAGAGCCTGTACAGCGGCAAGAACAAGCTCAAGATCGAGGACTACGACAAGACGGTCTGGAAGAACGAGAAGGGCGAGGAGTGGCTGCAGACCAACGACGGCAACGAGTCGTACGGCAGTCCGCCCAAGTACCAGATCGACCTGCGTGAGGCGATGCGGGAGTCGGTGAACTCCGCCTATGTGCAGCTCGGAATGGACGTCGGGCTGGACAAGGTGAAGGCGGCGGCCATGGACGCCGGCCTCAAGGAGAACAGCCTGGCCGGTACCAGCTACCCGTCCTTCTCGATCGGTATCTCCGACCCGAGTGCGATCCGCATGGCAGGTGCGTACGCCACCTTCGCGGCCAGCGGCGAGCAACGTGATCCGTTCTCCGTCACGAAGGTCGAGAGCAAGGACGGCACGATCTACACCCACGAGGACAAGCCCAACGAGGCCTTCACACCCAAGGTCGCCGACAACGTCACCGACGTGCTGAAGACCGTGGTCGATAAGGGCACGGGTACCGCAGCCCAACTGCCCGGACGGCAGGTGGCCGGCAAGACGGGTACCACCGACGGCAACAAGTCCGCCTGGTTCGTCGGCTACACCCCGCAGCTGTCCACGTCGATCACGATGTTCCGCTACAACGACGACGAGTCGGAGAAGAACCGCACCTTCCTGGAGATGTATGGAACGGGCGGTCAGAAGAAGATCCACGGTGCCTCGTTCCCGGCCGAAATCTGGCACGACTACATGGCGGAGGCGCTGAAGGGCGCGCCGGTGAAGGACTTCCCGACGCCGGAGCCGATCGGCACGATCGTCAACGCCGCGCCCAGTCCGACGGCCGTTCCGACGCCCAGTGCGACCCTTACGAGTCCCTCGCCGAGCCCGACACCCAGTGAGACCTTGACGAGCCCGTCGCCCTCGGCGAGCGAGTCGTGCAAGTTCGGCTGGCAGTGCACGGACACCGGCGGTACGGACACCGGCGGCACCGACGGGGGCGTGACCTCATCGCCGACGGCCACGGACACATCCGGGACCGGTAACAGCAGAGGCAACGGCAACGGAGGGCTGTTTGGAGGCCCGGCCGGCTAGTCGTCGCAGCACCCGACACGGGCGTTTCACGTGAAACATGCCGATGTTTCACGTGAAACAAGGGCCGCCGCACCTGAGTGGTTGCGGCGGCCCTCGGCGTATTCCCAGACACTTACGGCAGGATGTGCGGCATGGCCAGCGCAGAATCGACGCAAGCGAGCGTGCACGAGCAGGACCCGGTGCGGCCGACCAAGGAGGACGAGGTCGCCGCGTCCGGAAGCGAGCTGATCGGCGGCCCCCTCGGGCGGCGCGCGCTGCTCGGGACGTCCTGGTGGACTCCCGTGCGGGTGGTCGCGCTCGTGGCGATCGGCATGTTCGCCCTCGGGCTGATCCAGAAGGCTCCCTGCTACAACGGCGCCTGGTTCTTCGGCGCCAGCTCGCAGTACACCAAGGCGTGCTACTCGGACATTCCGCATCTTTATCAGGGACGCGGTTTCGCCGATGGGCTGGTGCCGTACTTCGACAAGCTGTCCGGCGACATGCCGTATCTCGAGTACCCCGTGCTGACCGGCGTGTTCATGGAGGTCGCCTCCTGGCTCACGCCGGGCAGCGGCAGCATCCAGGACCAGGAGCAGTGGTACTGGATGGTCAACGCCGGGATGCTGATGGTGTGCGCGGCCGTCATCGCGGTCTGCGTGGCCCGTACGCACGCCAGACGCCCCTGGGACGGCCTGCTGGTCGCCCTGGCGCCCGCCTTCGCGTTGACCGCCACCATCAACTGGGACCTGCTGGCCGTCGCTCTGACGGCCGCGGCGATGCTGATGTGGTCCCGGAGCCGCTCACTGGCGTTCGGCGTCCTCCTGGGCCTTGCCACGGCAGCCAAGCTGTATCCCGTGTTCCTGCTGGGCCCGCTGTTCCTGCTGTGCTGGCGTGCGGGAAAGTGGCGGGACTTCGGCAAGGCCCTGGCGGGAACAGTCGTCGCCTGGCTCGCTGTGAACCTGCCGGTGATGCGCTTCGCCTGGGACGGCTGGTCGCAGTTCTACAGGTTCAGCCATGACCGGGGTGTGGACTTCGGGTCGTTCTGGCTGATCATGGCTCAGAACTCGACCGACCCGCTCAGCACCGACACCGTCAACAATCTGGCACTGGCCCTGGTGGTGCTGTGTTTCGTGGGTCTTGCCGTGCTCACCATGACCGCTCCGCGTCGCCCGCGCTTCGCCCAGCTCGCTTTCCTGATCGTCGCGGCGTTCATCCTCACCAACAAGGTCTACTCCCCGCAGTACGTCCTGTGGCTGGTTCCGCTCGCCGTGCTGGCCCGGCCGAAGTGGCGGGACTTCCTGATCTGGCAGGCGTGCGAGGTCGTGTACTTCCTGGGTATCTGGCTGTACCTCGCGTACACGACCAGCGGAGATGCTCACAAGGGCCTGCCGCAGGACGGCTACCACTGGGCCATCGGCGTGCACCTGATGGGGACGCTCTACCTGTGCGGCGTGATCGTGCGGGACATCCTCATGCCGGAGCGGGATCCCGTGCGCCGGGCCGGTGACGACGACCCGTCAGGGGGTGTGCTCGACGGCGCGGAGGACGTCTTCGCTCTCGGCGCTGCGGCCCATCCGCCGCGGCACGCCGCCCACTTCGACCCACCACAGGTGGAGTGGGGCAGCCGTGGAACAGCATCTTCCACGGACAGTTCGCTCTGAGCGAACAGTTGTCGGGGAGGGTGGCGACCCATGGAGCCGCCTCACTCGACGTGCGAAAAGGCCGTACACGGAGCTCCGTGTACGGCCTTTCGGTTGGCTGACGCTCTTCGCTCAGCGGTCGACGAGGCGGTCGAACTGCGTGGTGGTGTGGCGCAGATGGGCAACCAGCTCCTCGCCCACCTTCGGTTCCGGTGCGTCCGCCGGCACGAACAGGATGGAGACCTGCATGTGCGGCGGCTCCGCGAACCAGCGCTGCTTGCCGCCCCACACGAACGGAGAAAGGTTCCGGTTCACCGTGGCGAGGCCGGCCCGGGCGACGCCCTTGGCACGCGGCATGACGCCGTGCAGCGCCTTCGGGGCTTCCAGACCCACCCCGTGCGATGTGCCGCCCGCCACGACCACCAGGAAGCCGTCGGAGGCGGCCTTCTGCTGCCGGTAGCCGAAACGGTCCCCCTTGGCGACCCGCGTGACGTCCAGGACCGCGCCACGGTACTCGGTGGCCTCGTGGTCCCCCAGCCACAGCCGGGTGCCGATACGGGCGCGGAAGCGTGTCTGCGGGAACTGCTGCTGCAACCGGTGGAGTTCGTCCGCCTTGAGGTGGCTGACGAACATCGTGTGCAGGGGCAGGCGGGCGGCACGCAGGTGGTCCATCCAGCCGATGACCTCCTCGACGGCGTCGGAGCCGTCCGTGCGGTCCAGCGGCAGGTGGATGGCGAAGCCCTCGAGGCGGACGTTCTCAATGGCGGCGTGCAGCTGCGGCAGGTCCTGCGCGCTGATGCCGTGCCGCTTCATCGAGGACATCACCTCGATGACCACACGGGCTCCCACGAGGCCGTACACGCCGTCCACCGACGACACCGAGCGGATGACCCGGTCGGGCAGCGGGACGGGCTCCTCGCCGCGCCGGTACGGCGTCAGCACCAGCAGGTCGCCACCGAAGAAGTCCTTGATGCGCGCGGCCTCGTACGTCGTGCCGACGGCGAGGATGTCCGAGCCCAGCCGTGTGGCCTCCTCCGCCAGCCGCTCGTGCCCGAAGCCGTAGCCGTTGCCCTTGCAGACCGGGACGAGCCCCGGAAACTGCTCCTGCACGTGCTTGTGGTGCGCCCGCCAGCGCGCGGTGTCGACGTAGAGCGTGAGCGCCATGGCCGGACCTGGGACCTTTCTCGTGGCTATGTATCAGCGGTGTGGAAGTGAACGAAGCTGTCGGGCTTATCGAAGCAAACGGCCGGGGCCGATGGGGCTCAGCGGCGCGACATGTAGATGTCGAGCGCCTTGTGGAGCAGCTTGTTGAGCGGGAAGTCCCACTCGCCGAGGTACTCGGCGGCCTGGCCGCCCGTGCCCACCTTGAACTGGATCAGGCCGAAGAGGTGGTCGGTCTCGTCCAGGGAGTCGGAGATACCGCGCAGGTCGTAGACGGTCGCGCCGAGAGCGTATGCGTCACGCAGCATCCGCCACTGCATCGCGTTCGAGGGACGGACCTCACGGCCGATGTTGTCGGAGGCGCCGTAGGAGTACCAGACGTGCCCGCCGACGATCAGCATCGTCGCCGCCGACAGGTTCACGCCGTTGTGCCGGGCGAAGTACAGCCGCATGCGGTTGGGGTCCTCGGTGTTGAGGGCCGTCCACATGCGCTGGAAGTACGACAGCGGGCGCGGCCGGAAATGGTCACGCACGGCCGTGATCTCGTACAGCCGCTGCCATTCCTCGAGGTCCTGGTAGCCGCCCTGGACAACCTCGACGCCGGCCTTCTCGGCCTTCTTGATGTTGCGGCGCCACAGCTGGTTGAAGTTCTTGTGGACCTCCTCCAGGGAGCGGTTCGCCAGCGGCACCTGGAAGACATAGCGGGGCTGTACGTCACCGAAGCCGGCCCCGCCGTCCTCGCCCTGCTGCCAGCCCATGCGGCGCAGCTTGTCGGCGACCTCGAAGGCGCGCGGCTCGATGAAGTCGGCCTCGATGTCACGCAGCCGCTTCACGTCCGGGCTCTGGATGCCCTGCTTGATCGAGCCCGCCTCCCAGCGCCGGATGATCACCGGCGGGCCCATCTTCACGGAGAAGGCGCCCTGCTGCTTGAGGTGCGCGAGCATCGGTTCCAGCCACTCGGTCAGATTCGGAGCGAACCAGTTGATGACCGGACCCTCGGGCAGATAGGCCAAGTAGCGCTTGATCTTGGGCAGTTGGCGGTAGAGGACGAGGCCCGCACCGACCATCTCGCCGGTGCGCTCGTCGAACCAGCCGAGGCTCTCGGAGCGCCACTCCGCCTTGACGTCGGCCCAGGCCGGAACCTGCATGTGGCTCGCCGAGGGCAGGCTCTGGATGTACGCCAGATGCTGCTCGCGGCTGATCGTCCTCAGGGTCAGGCTCATTCGGGGCGCTCCTCGGGCTGGTGTGTCCCCATGGGTACAGGGGCTCCGGCTCTCGCGCCGAAGCCTACTGCGCCTTGCGAGCGCCCCGACTGGGCGTACGGAACCTGCGCCCCGGCTTGTTGGCCGCCGGGGCGTTCAGTGGTGCTTTGTCTGGGGTTGGAGAGCCGGTGTCCCTGGCTTCAGCCGATGACCCCACCGAAGAGACCGCCGTGCGCCATGCCGAGGAAGAAGCCGACTGCCGCGGCCCCCAGACCCAGGATGAGTCCGAAGCGCTCGCGGGTCGTCTCCGAGATCCACTGGCCGTACGCGCCGGTGAGGATCCCCACCAGGCCGGCCCAGGAGCTGAGCAGGTGCAGGTTGTGGAAGAAGCCCGTCACGAACGCCGTCACGCCGACGACCAGGGTCACCGCGAGCAGCGTGTCCTGGAGGGGGTGGGGTTTTCCGTCCGTGGCGAAAAGGCCTCCGACGGTGTTGGGTCGCAATGCCTGTGCCATAGGGCACCTCCTGCGGAAGACGGCGCATCGTAGCGCCATGCACACCCGATGTGTACAGATTGACGGTCCACGCGGCCGGATTTCAACCGGAAGCGGGTGTGCAGGTAGTCTGTAGCGTCTGCACCGGTGTCTGCCCAGGCAGAGCCAGGGAACCGTCCAGGCCAGACCGGGGATGTCGCTCGACGACCCCTGATTGTCAGTGGCGGCCGATACCGTTGCGTACGCATCACGACCCTCCTGCCACGGAACGACCGTGGCCGCTGAGTCCAAAGGAGGTGGGTTCCACATGCGTCACTACGAGGTGATGGTCATCCTCGACCCCGATCTGGAGGAGCGCGCTGTCGCCCCCCTGATCGAGAACTTCCTCTCCGTCGTCCGTGAGGGCAACGGCAAGGTCGAGAAGGTCGACACCTGGGGCCGTCGTCGTCTCTCGTACGAGATCAAGAAGAAGCCCGAGGGCATCTACTCGGTCATCGACCTGCAGGCCGAGCCTGCGGTCGTCAAGGAGCTCGACCGCCAGCTGAACCTGAACGAGTCGGTCCTCCGGACCAAGGTCCTCCGCCCCGAGACCCACTGAGCTCTCCCGCTCAGCTGATCTCGGGATTCGAGTAGCAGCACCACAAAGCAGCCAGCAGCAAACCCGCCGAGAGGTTCCCCCATGGCAGGCGAGACCGTCATCACGGTCGTCGGCAATCTTGTCGACGACCCCGAGCTGCGCTTCACCCCTTCCGGTGCGGCGGTCGCGAAGTTCCGTGTCGCGTCCACCCCCCGCACCTTCGACCGTCAGACGAACGAGTGGAAGGACGGCGAAAGCCTCTTCCTGACCTGCTCGGTCTGGCGTCAGGCGGCGGAGAACGTCGCCGAGTCGCTCCAGCGAGGCATGCGCGTCATCGTGCAGGGCCGGCTGAAGCAGCGGTCCTACGAGGACCGTGAGGGCGTCAAGCGCACGGTCTACGAGCTGGACGTCGAGGAAGTCGGCGCCAGCCTGCGGAATGCCACGGCCAAGGTCACCAAGACCGCCGGCGGTGCCGGCCGCGGTGGCCAGGGTGGTTACGGCGGCGGTGGCGGCCAGGGTGGCGGCGGCTGGGGTGGAAACTCCGGCGGCGGCCAGCAGGGCGGCGGCGCTCCTGCCGACGACCCGTGGGCGACCGGCGCTCCCGCCGGTGGCAACCAGGGCGGCGGCGGTGGCGGCTGGGGTGGAAACTCCGGCGGCGGCGCCGGCGGCGGCTACTCGGACGAGCCCCCCTTCTAGGCCTTCGGGCCGAGGGTGGGTCGTACCCACACTTCTTGATCACACAGGAGAAACACCATGGCGAAGCCGCCTGTGCGCAAGCCTAAGAAGAAGGTCTGCGCTTTCTGCAAGGACAAGGTCACGTACGTGGACTACAAGGACACGAACATGCTGCGGAAGTTCATTTCCGACCGCGGCAAGATCCGTGCCCGCCGCGTGACCGGCAACTGCACGCAGCACCAGCGTGACGTCGCCACGGCCGTCAAGAACAGCCGTGAGATGGCGCTGCTGCCCTACACCTCCACTGCGCGATAAGGGAAGGGTGACCGAAACATGAAGATCATCCTCACCCACGAGGTCTCCGGCCTCGGCGCCGCGGGCGACGTCGTCGACGTCAAGGACGGTTACGCTCGCAACTACCTCATCCCGCGGAAGTTCGCCATCCGTTGGACCAAGGGTGGCGAGAAGGACGTCGAGCAGATCCGTCGTGCTCGCAAGATCCACGAGATCCAGACCATCGAGCAGGCCAACCAGGTGAAGGCCCAGCTCGAGGGCGTCAAGGTCCGTCTGGCCGTCCGCTCGGGCGACGCCGGTCGTCTCTTCGGTTCCGTCACCCCGGCCGACATCGCCTCGGCGATCAAGGCCTCCGGTGGCCCCGAGGTCGACAAGCGCCGCATCGAGCTGGGCGCGCCGATCAAGACGCTGGGCGCTCACGAGACGTCGGTGCGTCTGCACCCCGAGGTTGCCGCCAAGGTCAACATCGAGGTTGTCGCGGCCTGATCGCCGCGCTCGGCTTGAACAGCTGAGAGAAGGGGCGGCACCCATGTAGGGTGCCGCCCCTTCTTCGTGCTCGGGTTCGAGGGGCGGGACCGACCGTGTTTCACGTGAAACGCCGGTTTCACGTGAAACACGTCAGCGGGTGGCGCCTGTGACGATCCAGCGGCCCGAACGGGTCCGCAGCCAAAGAGTCAGCATGCGCACCGTCATCATCAGCGTCATCGCGGCCCACAGCGCGGTCAGGCCGCCGCCGAGTACTGGCACCAGCAACGCAAAAGGGGCGAAGACAGCAAGGGTGAGCACCATGGCCCAGGCCAGATAGGGGCCGTCACCGGCTCCCATCAGGACGCCGTCTAGGACAAAGACAACGCCGCAGATCGGCTGGGAGAGAGCCACCACGAGCAGGGCGGGCAACGCGGCGTCCTTCACCACGGCGTCGCTGGTGAACAGCGGCAGGAACACCGGCCGAGCGACCACTACCAGGACACCGAGGACGACACCTACCGCGACTCCCCACTGCACCATGCGGCGGCAGGCATCGCGAGCACCCCGGCCGTCCTCGGCGCCGAGATGGCGTCCGATGATGGCCTGACCGGCGATGGCGATGGCGTCGAGGGCGAAGGCGAGCAGACTCCAGAGGGACAGGATGATCTGGTGTGCGGCGATGTCGGCGTCGCCGAGTCGGGCGGCGACGGCTGTGGCGATCATCAGGATCGCTCGCAGTGACAGTGTGCGGACCAGGAGGGGAACCCCGGCTTGTGCGGAGGCCCGTATCCCCGCTGCCTCGGGACGCAGCGAGGCGCCGTGTCTGCGGGCTCCGCGGACGACCACGGTGAGGTAGACGGCGGCCATGCCGCACTGCGCGATGACCGTTCCCCATGCGGAGCCGGCGATGCCGAGGCCAGCGCCGTAGACGAGGGCCGCGTTGAGGGCGCCGTTGGCGACGAAGCCGGCGATGGCGACGCGGAGTGGTGTCTTGGTGTCCTGCAACCCGCGCAGCACACCGGTTGCGGCGAGTACGACGAGCATGGCCGGGATGCCGAGAGACGAGATCCGCAGGTAGGTGGTCGCATAGGGGGCCGCGCCGGCCGAGGCGCCGAAGAGTTCCACAAGGGCCGGTGCCGCGGGCAGCACGATGGCAATGACGGCGGCGCCGAGCAGAAGCGCCAGCCAGATGCCGTCCATGCCTTGCCGGATTGCGGCCTGGAGGTCGTCGGCGCCGACCCTCCGGGCGACGGCCGCGGTGGTCGCGTAGGCGAGGAAGACGAAGACGCTGACCGCTGTGGTGAGGAGGGCCGAGGCGACACCCAGGCCGGCGAGCTGCGCCGTACCGAGGTGGCCGACGATCGCACTGTCGGCCATGACGAAGAGGGGCTCGGCGACGAGTGCACCGAAGGCCGGGACGGCCAGCGCGACGATCTCTCGATCGTGCTGTCGCCGGGTGACCTGGGTGGGCGCGGCAGCCTGTGTCATGAGCACCAATCTAATCGTCCACAGGTAAGAGATGCAAAGGTTTAGTGACCCTTACCACTCCTTGGGTCGCATGGTCTTTCGTGCGCCGTTCGAAGCGATCTTGGCTCGAGTGGGAAAGTTTTTCTTCTGCACAGCCAGTGGATGGGAAAAGTGCAGGTCAGAGTGGTCGGAGTGGAAGTGGCGGCTGCTTGTTCACAGGGCTGTCCACCGTGTCGTGCACAGGTTTTGCGGAGTTCTCCACAGCATCCGGGCCGTCGTCCACATGGCCTGTGGATAACCAGATTGGCTGACGCTGCCCGCGGGCCTACCGTGGTCCGGCGCCCGCTCCGTTTGTCGGCAGGGAAACCAGCCCAAAACCGACGTGCAGTAAACGGAGTTGGGCCTCTCATTTGTCAGTGCCGTGCCGTAGAAAAGAGGGCACGGCTAGGTCCGCCCGCCGGCGGACGGGAGGAGGTGGCTCGGTGAGTATTTCCGAGCCCTTGGACGATCCCTGGGCCGACAGCGGTCCAAGCGATCGCCTGCCTGCCTCCCGTCGACGCGGCGACGGGGGCAGGGGCCGTGACGAGCAGCACGACCGTGGCCGGGACAGCGGCGAATGGGACGGCGGAGCTACGTCCTTCGAGCGAGTTCCGCCCCAGGATCTCGATGCCGAGCAGTCCGTCCTCGGCGGCATGCTCCTGTCCAAGGACGCCATCGCCGACGTCGTGGAGATTCTCAAGGGCCACGACTTCTACAAGCCGGCACACGAGACGATCTTCCAGGCGATCCTCGACGTCTATGCCAAGGGCGAGCCGGCCGACCCCATCACGATCGCCGCCGAACTCACCAAGCGCGGCGAGATCAACAAGGTCGGTGGCGCATCGTATCTGCACACCCTCGTGCAGACCGTGCCGACTGCGGCCAACGCCGAGTACTACGCGGAGATCGTCCACGAACGCGCGGTCCTGCGCCGTCTGGTCGAGGCGGGCACCCGCATCACCCAGATGGGATACGCGGCCGACGACGACGTCGACGAGATCGTCAACCGCGCCCAGGCCGAGATCTATGCGGTCACCGAGCAGCGCACCAGTGAGGACTACCTGCCGCTCGGCGACATCATGGAGGGCGCACTCGACGAGATCGAGGCGATCGGCTCCCGCAGCGGCGAGATGACCGGAGTGCCCACGGGCTTCACCGACTTCGACTCGCTCACCAACGGCCTGCACCCCGGCCAGATGATCGTCATTGCCGCCCGTCCCGCGATGGGCAAGTCCACGCTCGCGCTGGACTTCGCCCGGGCAGCGTCGATCAAGCACAACCTGCCGAGCGTCATCTTCTCGCTCGAAATGGGCCGCAACGAGATCGCGATGCGTCTGCTGTCCGCCGAGGCCCGTGTCGCCCTGCACCACATGCGCTCCGGCACGATGACCGACGAGGACTGGACACGACTGGCCCGCCGGATGCCGGACGTCTCGGCCGCGCCGCTGTTCATCGACGACTCTCCGAACCTGTCGATGATGGAGATCCGTGCCAAGTGCCGCCGCCTCAAGCAGCGCAATGACATCAGACTGGTCGTCATCGACTACCTCCAGCTGATGCAGTCGGGCGGGTCGAAGCGTGCCGAGAACCGCCAGCAGGAGGTCTCGGACATGTCCCGTAACCTCAAGCTCCTCGCCAAGGAGCTGGAGATTCCGGTCATCGCGCTGTCCCAGCTGAACCGTGGCCCCGAGCAGCGCACGGACAAGAAACCGATGGTCTCCGACCTGCGTGAGTCCGGCTCCATCGAGCAGGACGCCGACATGGTCATCCTGCTGCACCGCGAGGACGCCTACGAGAAGGAGTCGCCGCGTGCGGGCGAGGCCGACCTGATCGTGGCCAAGCACCGTAACGGTCCGACGGCGACGATCACGGTCGCCTTCCAGGGCCACTACTCGCGGTTCGTGGACATGGCGCAGACCTGATCCGGCGGATCCCCGTCCCGGACAAATGAACTCGACGCCCGGGTGTCCCGCGGGATGGACTGGGCCCATGACAACACCTCAGGAAGAGCTGCTCCCGGGTACGCGTCGGGCACTGCTGCACCGGATCGCAGTGGCGCAGTCCGAAGGACGTGCGCCGTCGCTGGTCGCGGCGGTCGTGAGGGGCGGGCGGCCCGTGTGGCACGGCGCGCGGACCTCGGTGGACGGGCATGGTCCGGACGAGACCGTGCAGTACCGCATCGGTTCGATCACCAAGACCTTCACCGCGGTTCTGGTGCTTCGTCTGCGGGATGAGGGCCTGCTCGATCTCGGTGACCCGCTGGAGAAGCATCTGCCGGGAACAGGTGCGGGGGAGGCCACCATCGCCGATCTTCTCGCCCATACGAGCGGGTTGGCGGCGGAGTCGCCCGCGCCGTGGTGGGAGCGCACCGCGGGGTCCCTGCGCCCCGAACTCTCGGACGTCCTGGGAGAGCAGCCTCTCCTGCATCCGGTGGGCCGCCGCTTCCATTACTCCAACCCCGGCTACACCCTGCTGGGGGCGCTGGTCGAGAAGGTGCGTGCAGCCTCGTGGGAGGAGGTACTTCGGCGTGAAGTGCTCGAACCTCTGGGCCTCGACCGTACGAGTGGTCACCCTCAGGCGCCCCACGCGGGTGGCTGGGCCGTGCACCCCTGGGCCGATGCCATGCTGCCCGAACCTGCCGAGGACCTGGGGCGGATGGCCCCCGCTGGTCAACTCTGGTCCACCACGGGTGACTTGGCGCGCTTCGCCGCTTTCCTGGCACGGGGTGACGAGCGGGTGCTGAGCGCCGAGACCGTGAAGGAGATGCGGACGCCCGCGGCGCCGGCCGAAGCGGCGGATGTCGTGGACGGGGTCACCTATGGTCTGGGACTGCAGATCCAGCGCCGGGACGGCCGGCTGCTGGTGGGGCACTCCGGGTCGCTGCCGGGGTTTCTGGCCAACCTCACCCTCAGCGTCGAGGACGACATCGCTTCTGTGGTCCTGGCCAACTGTACGTCCGGTCCTCTGCTGTCCACTGTCGGAGCCGACCTCGTGCGGATCGTCTCGGAGGCCGAGCCCCGTATTCCGGAACCCTGGCGGCCGCTGCCGGAAGTCGACGCAGCGGTGCTGGAGTTGGCGGGACCGTGGTACTGGGGAACGCATGCGTTCGCCCTGCGGCTGACGGCAGCGGGGGGTGTATCGCTGGAGCCGCTGTCGGGAAGCGGCCGCCGCTCACGCTTCAGGGCGAACGGCGACGGCACGTGGACCGGACTCGAGGGCTACTACGCCGGAGAGCTCCTGACGGCCGTACGGCGCCCGGACGGGACCCTGAGTCATCTGGACCTCGGGTCGTTCGTGTTCACGCGTCAGCCGTACGACGAGGAGGCTTCCGTCCCCGGTGGGGTCGATCCGGACGGGTGGCGGGGGATCGGCTAGAGGCAAGGCTCAGGAGGTGCGCTGTTTCACGTGAAACACGCCCCTTCGTGTCACGGCCTCACAGGGGGAGCTTGAAGCCCACGTGTGAGGCCGTGAAGCCGAGTCGCTCGTAGAAGCGGTGGGCGTCGGTGCGGGTGTTGTCGGAGGTCAGCTGGACCAACTGGCAGCCCTGTCGCCGGGATTCTTCGATCGCCCACTCGATGAGCTGTGTGCCGAGGCCGCTGCCGCGCTCATCGGCATGGATGCGGACCGCTTCGATGATCGATCTGACGGCGCCGCGTCGCGACAGACCGGGAATGACCGTGAGCTGGAGTGTGCCGACGACACGGCCCTCACGAACGGCGACGACAAGGTGCTGGTTCGGATCGGACGCAAGACGTTCCAGCGCGGCCAGGTACGGGGTCGGATCGTCCGGTGACTCGCGCTGGGCGCCCAAAGGGTCGTCGGCGAGCATCGCGACGATCGCGGGCACGTCGTCCGCCGTGGCGGGCCGTATTTCAAGATCTCCCATGCCTCGTACCTTATGTACCGGTGTCTTGGAGGGGGCTCAGCCCGCAGCCACGGTCAGCGGAGCGAATCGCCTGGTCCAGTCGCCGGGCAGTTCCGTGATTCCGTACGTCATGACCGCGTTGGAAGCGACGGACTCCAGTCCCCGCTCCTTCGCCCACGCCAGCAACTCTTCGTGCCGTACGTCGATGTCGGTGCGCAGGGGGCGGTCGCTGTGCGCGGCGAGAGAGGCGACGAGCGCCTTTGCCGTCTCCGTGTCCCTGGCGATCAGCGGGCCCACGACATGGGTGTCCATATTGGGCCAGGCGGCCGCGTAGCCGATGAGCCGGCCGTCCTCCTCGGCGACGTGCAGTCGGTCGGCGAAGGCGGGCAGCCGTGTGATGACGGGTGTGCGGTCGGCGCCGAACACCTCCTCGTCGAGCCGGAGAATCGCGGGGAGATCCTCGGCGGTGGCCGCACGTGTGACCACCTCGGGCTCCGGCCCTGAGGGCGTGAAATGCCCGCGCATCATCTCGGCACGGCCGGTGACCTTGAACCCGAGTTCCTCGTAGAGCGGACGGCCGTTCGGGGTGGCGTGCAGCGTCAGCGGGGTGGTGCCCATGGCCGAGACGATGTGCCTCATCAGGTGGCGTCCGATGCCTCGGCGGGCATGCCGTTCGGCGACCAGGACCATGCCGATGGCCCCGAGAGAGGGGTTGTCCTGCGGCCCGTACGCGGTGACGACACAGGCGCTGACGAGGCCGCCGTCGGGGTCGTCGATGCCGTATCCCTTCCCGGCTGTGAGGAGGAGACCCCACTTGTGCTCCTCGCGCGGCCACCCCCGGTCTTCGGACAGGTCGGCGCAGGCGGTGAGATCGCGAAGCGTCAGACGGCGGACGGCAAGAGCGGGAAGAGAAGGAGTCGGCACGCAGGTCAGGCTGTCCGACGGCTGCCCTCGGCGTCCACTTCTTTGCGGTGAGAAGCAGGAGCTTTTGGCCATGTCGTGGGCAAGTGCACAGGGCGCCGACAGCAGTTGCGTGTTTCACGTGAAACACGGGCGAACGCCGAGCGTCACGTGGTCTCACTCGGGGAGTCCACCACGTGCCCCGTTAGCCTCGGGTCCCATGGCGAGACTTCATCTCTTCGATCTCGACGGCACGCTGCTGCAGGGCACGACGGCGCCCGTGGAGATCTCACGGCAGCTGGGGCTGGAAGCCGAGACGGTAGCGCTCGATCAGGCGATCTCGGCGGGGCTGATAGGGCCACCGGAATATGCGGCGCAGGTGTACGAGCTCTGGGCGGAACTCACCGAGGTGCATGTGTCGGTCGCCTTCGAAGCTGCCCCATGGCTGGAGCGCATCCGGGAGGTCTGGGAGGAGATTCGGCAGGTGGGTGACTACTGTGCTGTCGTATCGCTCTCGCCATCCTTCTTCGTGGAGCGGCTCATCGGATGGGGCGCGCACGCGACGTTCGGGTCCCGCTTTCCTGCCGTGCCGTTCACCGATCCCCTCGACCCGTCCGGAGTTCTCACTGCCGCGGCCAAGGTCGAGATCGCCGACCGACTGTGCGGGGAGTTCGGCGTGGCCCGGGAGGACTGCATTGCCTATGGCGACTCGCTGTCGGACATGGATCTGTTCGCCGCGGTGCCGGTCTCGGTGGCGGTCAATGCGGACCGGCATCTGTCCGGTCTGGCGACACACTCGTACATGGGCGGGGATCTGTGGGAAGCCTATGAATTGGTGCGTCCCGCCCGGTAATTGAGGGAATTGCCGGTTCGCCCGCCCTCTCATTCGTGGCGGAGGAAGGGGGGACTTGTGATCGGAGCGTCGGCCGGTATGGTCGACTCCGGTTCGTTGCGGGACGAGGCGTGCACATCCTGTGCGAACCGAGGACAGGGCGATGCAGCGTAACGGGACGGAGAGATCGAAGACCCGCATTTGCCGTTATGCGGCGGGAGTGTCCTTGCGGGATGGGATGCTGCGGTGAGTGCACTGCGGTCAATGTCACACTCTCGCCCTACTTGTCCGTACAGAACGTGAATCCAGGTTGAATGTGGCCGCGTTGGCCGCGGCATGAAACGGAGAAAGCAAGCCGTCTGCGGGGGAAAAGCACCTTCCGACCGAGGAAGTGCGCAGACCGACCGAGAGATGTTCGAGGCGAGGCACACCATGGACGCTCCGACCACCGCGTCGGCCGACAACGGCACTTCCGGCGGCGGGAGCGACGGCTGGTTCGCACCGCGCAAGCAGCCGGCCACGACTCCGGACAGCGAGCGTGAAGCGGCTGAAGGCAGCCGCCTCGCCGCGATGCGCCCGATGGGCAGGACCACGGCGGACACGGACAAGGACCAGCCGCGGCAGGACGTTCCGCAGCCAGCGCCTCCCGCCGAACCCGATCCGGCCGCTGCTGCCCCGCGGCCCTCAGCCGCACAGCCCCCTCAGGCGGAGCCCTCTCCCTCCGAGGCACCTGCCGCCGAACTGCGAGTCCCCACCCAGCGCTCCACCGCGCCCGCGGCGCAGATCCAGGAGCCTGCGGCGCGAGCCGGCGCCGAGAGCGCGTCACCGGATGCTCTCCTCGTCCGCCGGACCATGGCCGAGGTGGCGCCGATCGCCGACAAGGTCACCTCGTACTTCTACGCGCTGCTCTTCGTCAGGCACCCCGATCTGCGGTCGCTGTTCCCGGCCGCGATGGACACCCAGCGGGACCGGCTGCTCAAGGCGCTGCTCACCGCGGCCGAGCACATCGACAACACCGAGGTCCTCGTCGCGTATCTGCGGAACCTCGGCCGTGACCACCGCAAGTACGGCACCAGGGCCGAGCACTACCCGGCCGTCGGCGAGTGCCTCATCGGCGCGTTGAGCAGATACGCCTCCGGTATCTGGGACGCCGAGATGGAGGCGGCCTGGGTGCGGGCGTACACGACCATCTCGCAGGTCATGATCGACGCGGCGGCCGCGGACGAACTGCGTGCCCCGGCCTGGTGGTACGCCGAGATCGTCGCGCACGACCTCAGGACCCCGGACGTGGCGGTCGTCACGGTCCGTCCCGACCAGCCCTACCCGTTCCTGGCCGGGCAGTACACGAGCGTGGAGACGCCGTGGTGGCCGCGGATCTGGCGGCACTACTCCTTCGCCTCGGCACCCCGTTCCGACGGGCTGCTGACGTTCCATGTGAAGGCCGTCCCCACGGGCTGGGTCTCCAACGCCCTGGTGCACCGCGCCCGCCCCGGCGACATCATCCGTCTCGGCCCGCCGGCCGGTTCGATGACCGTCGACCACACCACCGACAGCGGACTGCTGTGCCTGGGCGGCGGCACCGGCATAGCACCCATCAAGGCACTGGTGGAGGACGTCGCCGAGCACGGCGAACGGCGGACGGTCGAGGTGTTCTACGGCGCCCGCACCGACCACGACCTCTACGACATCGACACGATGCTCAGGCTCCAGCAGTCCCACCCCTGGCTCTCGGTCCGCGCGGTCATCGACCAGCAGGCCCACCTTCAGCTCCCGGACGCCATACGTGAGTACGGGCCGTGGAACGAGTTCGACGCCTATCTCTCGGGCCCGCCCGGAATGATCCGCAGCGGGGTGGACGCACTGAGGAACATCGGCATCCCCTCGGAGCGAATACGGCACGACTCGGTGGAGGAGCTCGTCACCACCGCAGACTGATCCGGCGCCGGATCAGCCCAGGTCGGGCGCGTGCATGGCGCGTACGCCCTCGATGTTCCCATCCAGGTAGTGCCGCAGGGACAGCGGTACGAGATGCACGGAGGCGATCCCGACGCGGGTGAACGGCACCCGCACGATCTCGTACTCGCCGGCGGGCTCGTCCACCTCGGGGCCATGCCGCAGGGAGGTGTCCATCGACTCCAGCCGGCACACGAAGAAGTGCTGCACCTTCACGCCGGTCGCGCCGCTGTCCTCGCCGATGTGTTCCACGGTGTCCACGAAGCAGGGCACCACGTCGGTGATCTTGGCGCCGAGCTCCTCGTACACCTCACGGTGCAGAGCGTCGACGACGGTCGGGTCTCCGGGCTCGACGCCGCCACCGGGAGTGACCCAGTAGGGATCGACACCGGGCTTGGTGCGCTTGATCAGGATCAGATTATCGCCGTCCAGCAGAACGGCACGTGCGGTGCGCTTGACCACGGGTCGGACGGTCATGGGAGAAATGTGGCCCGGTTGGTTCCACGTGAAACATCGCGGGTCGTGACCGGCCGAGCTCACCCCGTGACGGCCGGAAAAGTGCTGGTCAGCACCAGTCGGCTGCCGCTCGCAGCAGCCATTCGTGAGCCCGCGCGATGTGCGGCATGGCGAGGGTGCCGGTGCGGACCACCAGGAAGTAGGTGCGCAGCGGAGGTACCGCGGGCTCGTGGAGGGCCACGATCTCACCGCGCTCCAGGGCGTCTCCGCACAGATAGCGGGGCAGCACCGCGAGCCCCGCGCCGGCGACGGCGCAGGCCAGGACCGCGCGCAGGTCGGGAACGATGACGGTGCCCGGCGCTGCGGGACGGGAGTCGAAGACGGAGGCCCAGTAGCGGGAGACGAAGGGCAGCGACTCGTGCACCTCGATCACGGGGACGTCCTCCAGGGCGGGCGCTCCCTTGCGGCGCGGCTTGCCGGTGCCTATCTGCTGGGCCCGCGCCGGGGTGGCGACAAGGACGTGCTCTTCGTCGCAGAGTGGAGTCGCCGTGAGCAGGGCACCGCGGGGGCGGGCCGTACAGATGGCCAGATCGTGATGTCCGGCGGCGAGTCCCTCCAGGACTTCCTCGGCGTTCCCGAAGGAAGCGCGCAGCGCGAAGCCCTGGCCGTCCTCACCGGTCAGCTCCGTGAGGGCGGGCAGCGCCCGTTCCGCAGTGAACTCGGGAGGACCGGCGAGATGCAGGGTCCGTAAGGAGGACTCGTCGTCGAGGCCGGTCTCGGCGATCTCCACGAGGGCGTCGAGATGCGGAGCGGCCTTGTGCGCGAGTTCGTCGCCGATGGTCGTCGGGGTCACTCCGCGCGCCTGCCGCAGGAACAGGGGGCGGCCCAACTGCCGCTCCAGCGTGCGGATCTGCGAGGTCACGGCCGGCTGCGACAGGCCGAGCAGCGCGGCGGCGCGGGTGAAGGAGCCGGCCCGGTGCACGGTCACGAAAGTGCGCAGCAAGGCCAGATCCATGGTTCGCCCTCCCCAGTTCCCTGCCCTTCTCCCGGCCCCCAGGCAGGGCCCAACTATAAATAAGTCGATAGGTCTCTGTCGCTACTGTGATTGGACACTGACACAGAGTCAACTAGCCTTGGTCGCGCGGTTCTTAGCGCGCGGAACCGAGGACGGTCCGAGCCACGAGGGGGGAGGCTCGGACCGTCCGTTGTGGGTAGCCGGGCATCGGTCCGGCGACCGTAAGGCTGTTGCCGATGTCGTCACTCCGCCGACGCCTCCAGCGCGCGGAGCACATCCGCCACCAGGTCCTCGGGGTCCTCGGCGCCGACGGAGAAGCGGATGAAGCCTTCCGGCACGGCGTCCCCGCCCCAGCGCCCGCGCCGCTCGGCCGTCGACCGCACCCCGCCGAAGCTCGTCGCGTCGTCCACGAGCCGCAGCGCATCGAGAAAACGGTCGGCACGCGCGCGCGTGGGCAGCGTGAAGGAGACCACGCATCCGAAGCGGCGCATCTGCTGCGAGGCGATCTTGTACGAGGGGTCCTCGGGCAGGCCCGGGTAACGCAGGCCGGTCACCTCGGGCCGTTTCCGCAGCGCCTCGGCGACGGTGAGAGCCGTGGCGCACTGCCGGTCGACGCGCAACTGGAGCGTGGCGATCGAACGGTGCGCGAGCCAGGCCTCCATGGGTCCGGGAATCGCACCGACGATCTTGCGCCAGCGGCGTACGGAGGCCATGGCCTCGGCGTCGCGGCCGACGACGTAGCCGAGCAGGACGTCCCCGTGCCCGGTGAGCTGTTTGGTGCCACTGGCCACGGCGAAGTCCGCGCCGAGCTCCAGCGGACGCTGCCCCAGCGGCGTGGCCAGGGTGTTGTCGACGGCGACGAGGGCGCCACGCGCGTGTGCCGCCTCGACCAGCCGCCGGATGTCGCACACGTCGAGCCCCGGATTGGAGGGCGACTCGATCCACAGCAGCTTCGCGCCGTCGAGGACGTCGAGCTGGGCGTCGCCGCCGGTCGGCGCGGTGCGCACCTCGATGCCGTACGCCTCCAGCTGCTCGCGCACCATGGGCAGCACCTGGTAGCCGTCGTCGGGCAGGACGACCGTGTCCCCGGCGCGCAGTTGGGAGAAGACCACCGAGGAGATGGCGGCCATCCCGGAGGCGAAGGCGAGCGTCTCCACGCCCTCCTGCCCGGGCGCCTCCAGCTCGCCGATGGCCCGCTCCAGCAGGCTCCAGGTCGGGTTCTGGTCACGTCCGTAGGTGTACGGGCCGTCGACGTCACCCGGCAGGTGGTAGTGGGCGGCGAACACCGGTCCGGGCAGGTGCGGCTGGTTCTTGGCCGGCTCGGGCAGCCCGGCCCGCACCGCGCGGGTGCCGTCACCGTTGCCCGTCGACGGACCCGTACCGGAATCGCTCATACCGCCTCCACCTCCACCTGCTCGCGTACCTCGGCGAGCAGACCCTCGCTCGCCGCCTCCACCATCTCAAGGCACTCCTCGAAGCCGTCCATGCCCCCGTAGTACGGGTCCGGTACGTCGAGGTCGTCGCCCGCCGCGGGGTCGTAGGAGCGCAGCAGACGTACCTTCGCCGCCTCCTCCGGGGTACGGGCGAGGCGGCGCAGGGCCTTGAGGTGGCCGGTGTCGAGGGCGATGACGAGGTCCAGGCGGGAGAACCACGACGGCTGGAACTGCCGCGCCGTGTGGACGCATTCATAGCCGTTCTCCTCCAGGACGGAGACGGTGCGCGGGTCGGCGCCGTCACCCTCGTGCCAGCCGCCGGTGCCGGCGCTGTCGACCTCGACCAGGCCGTCGAGTCCCGCGTCCGCTGTGCGGGCGCGGAAAACGGACTCCGCCATCGGGGAGCGGCAGATGTTGCCGGTGCAGACGAAGCAGACGCGGTAGCTCATCGCGTGCTCAGTCGTTGTCGGGCAGGACGACGTGGAGCGCCCAGGACACGATGGAGATGATCAGGCCGCCCAGGACCGCCGTCCAGAAGCCCTCGACGTGGAAACTCAGGTCGAGCTTGTCGGCCAGCCACGAGGTGAGCAGCAGCATCAGTGCGTTGACCACGAGGGTGATCAGACCCAGCGTCAGGATGAACAGGGGGAAGGTCAGTACCTTCACGATCGGCTTGACCAGGAAGTTCACCAAACCGAAGATCAGCGCGACGATGATCAGGGTGCCGGCCTTCTTGCCCGTGCTGTCACCGGTCAGGGTGATCTTGTCGAGCAGCCATACGGCGATCGCCAGGGCACCCGCGTTGGCGATCGTCTTGACTACGAAATTCTTCATGTGTCTGATCGTGGCAGACGAGATCGGTCACGAGCAGTGGGACGAGGGCGACAAAGGCGATGAAGGCATTCCGGCTGGACGAACTGGAGGCGGAACGTGCCGCCAACGAGGGTGCCTACCTGCAGTTTCTGCGTGAGCGGCACATGTCCGTCGGTCTGTATGCGCTCAATGCCGGCGAACATGATCCACAGAAACCGCACAACCAGGACGAGGTCTACTTCGTTGTGAGCGGCCGCGCCTCGATCACCGTCGGTCTGGAGACCACCGAGGTCGCCCGCGGCAGCGTGGTGTACGTACCGGCCGGCGTCGCCCACAAGTTCCACCACATCAGCGAGGACCTGCGGGTGCTCGTGGTGTTCTCTCCGCCGGAAAGCTGACCCGCCGTCTCAGGGTTCCCTAGGGGACCAGTCAGGGGAGGACAAGGGGTGCGAGGCCCCCGCCGGGTCCCCTGTCGGCCCTAGCATCGAGTGCAGGACATCAAGGGGCCCCTGCACAGCAGCCGGGCGGAGAGGTAAGGACGAGCGCAATGGGTGAGATCTTCGGCGGACTGCCGTGGTGGGTGAAGTGGGTCGCGGTGCCGGTCATCGCCCTCGTCGTCTTCGGCGGGCTGATAGCCAGCGTCGTCGGCTTCGTCATCGGGCTGCTGTTCAAGGTGCTGGTCTTCGTGGCACTGGTCGGCGGACTGATCTACGTCGTGCGGAAGTTCACGTCGAGCTCCTCGTCGCGCAGCGACTGGTGAGGGCCCTGGGACACCGGTGATCGGTAACAGGAATCACCGGTTCCCTCGCGCGAGGGAAGTTTTCCGGACAGGACGCCTCAAGGCGCCATCTCGCCATTAGAGTCCGGAAATCGACGCGGGGGCGACCCCGCGGGCGGCGTACACCCCCTCCCGTGTCCCCCACGGCACGGGCAGCCCCCTCGCGCTTCGGGAGTGACCCTTGGCCACGGTAGACACCGCACCCACAGACCCCCACATTCCCCCCAGCCCGGCCCCCGGACGCCGCATCAGGCCCCCCGAACAGCCGGGCCCCTCCACGCAGGAGCGCGTGCCGGCACCCCGCGCATCGTCGCGCCTGACCGCAGCACCGGTGCAGCCGTCCCCGGAAACCGCTCCGGCGCAGCCGCAGTCCGCAACCCTCATCGGATCCGTACAGCGCGCGATGCGCCTGCTGGAATGCGTCGCCGGGCACGAGCACGGAGCCCCGGCCAAGCAGCTCGCCCGCGAGACCGGTCTGGCGCTCCCGACGGCGTACCACCTGTTGCGCACCCTCGTCCACGAGGGCTATCTGCGGCGGGACAAGGGCCTGTTCTTCCTCGGCGACGCGGCGGTGCGACTGAGCAGCAGCGGAGCCCAGCAGAAACGTCGCAGCACGATAGTCGACGTCCTCGCCGGCTGCCGGGACGCCATCGGGGTGCCCGTGTACTACGCCGTGTACCGGGACGGCGAGATCGAGGTCATGTGTGTCTCCGACACCCCGGGCACTCCGGCCGTCGAGGAGTGGGCCGACTTCCGCGAGACCGCACACGCGCATGCGATCGGCCAGTGCCTGCTCTCCCAGCTGGACGACGCGGCCCGCCGCGACCACCTCGACCGTTACCCCGTGCAGTCCATCACCCCCTACACCGTCCGTGACAACCACAGCCTGCTGCGGCGGCTCGAGCGAACGCCGCGGATGGAGCCGGTGACGGAACGGCAGGAGTACGCGCTGGGGACGGTCTGCGCCGCGATTCCGATCACGGTGGGCACGACGGCCGCGACGATGGCCATTTCCCTGCCCTCGCATCAGGCCGACCGGCTGGTGTCCGCCACCCGGCAACTCCAGAGCGAAATCGGACGGCTGATGGGGTCACTCGCGCTCTCTATCAGTATCTGAAAACTCACTCCTTGTGATCTGCCGTGTACGTTCAGCAAGATTCCACCAGTGTCAGGGGATCAATCCCAGCCGGTCGGCTTCACATGACGGGGTAGGCGATGCGCGAGTCCGTACAGGCAGAGGTCATGATGAGCTTTCTCGTGTCCGAGGAACTCTCCTTCCGCATCCCGGTGGAGCTGCGCTACGAGAGCTGTGATCCCTATGCCGTGAGGCTGACCTTCCATCTGCCCGGAGATGCGCCGGTGACCTGGGCGTTCGGTCGTGAGCTGCTCATCGACGGGGTGTGCCGGCCGTGCGGGGAAGGGGACGTGCGCGTCTCACCCGCCGAGCCCGACTCCCTGGCCGAGGTCCTGATCCGGCTTCAGGTCGGCCGCGACCAGGCGCTGTTCCGTGCCTCCACGGCGTCGCTCATCGCCTTCCTCGACCGCACCGACAAGCTGGTGCCCCTCGGCCAGGAGGGCTCCCTCGCCGACTTCGACGCCCACCTCGACGAGGCCCTGGACCGCATCCTGGCGGAGGAGCAGAGCGCGGGCTGAGAGGCGACGGCGGGCGGTCGGCTGGAACGCTTCTGCGTGGATGCGGAGGGCGCAGTAACGCTTCTCCATGTCTCCCTGTGCACGGTGGCTGGAGTCCGCCCTACCGTCCCAACCGTCTGTTCACGGATGCCCGAGTGGCCATCGCCTCACCGCTTGCGCCGTCGGCCCCGCCCCGTGCGCGCCGCCGCAGGTGCCGCGCCCGCCGTTCCTGCCGCCTGCTCCGGGCCGGGACGGTCGGCCGCGACCACCAGTGCCGCGAGCAGCGTCGTGACCGGCACCGAGGCGACCAGGCCGATCGAGCCCACCAGCGTGCGTACGATCTCCTCCGCCACCAGTTCGCTGTTGGCGACCGTCCCCACACTGCTCTGCGCGATGGAGAAGAGCAGCAGCAGGGGCAGCGCGGCGCCCGCGTAGGCGAGGACGAGGGTGTTGACGACGGATGCGATGTGGTCGCGGCCGATGCGGATGCCCGCACGGTACAGCCCCCGCCAGCCCATCGACGGATTCGCCTCGTGCAGCTCCCAGACCGCCGAGGTCTGGGTCACCGTCACGTCGTCGAGGACACCGAGCGAACCGATGATGACGCCCGCCAGCAGCAGGCCGCTCATGTCGATCGACGGGTACAGGCCGTGGATCAGACCGGTGTTGTCGTCCGTGTTGCCGGTCAGTGCGGCCCAGCCGATGAACTCGGAGCCGAGCAGGCCGATCAGGACGAGCGAGAGCAGCGTGCCCAGCACCGCCACGGAGGTGCGGGCCGACAGGCCATGGCACATGTAGAGCGCGATCAGCATGATGGCGCTCGATCCGATCACCGCCACGAGCAGCGGATTCGAGCCCTGCAGGATCGCGGGCAGGATGAAGAAGGTCAGCACCATGAAGCTGACGGCCAGCGCGATCAGGGCCATCAGGCCGCGCATTCGGCCCACCACCACGACGGCGAGCGCGAAGATGCCGGCCAGCAGCGCCATGGGGAAGCGGCGGTTGACGTCGGCGACCGAGTACTGCAGGTCCTTCGGTGCGGAGGGCTCGTAGGCGGCCACGATCTTCTCGCCCTTGTGCAGTTGCCGCGACTGGTCCGGCTGCACGATCTCGGTGAACGTACGGCCCTTGTCCTTGCCGGTGTCGACGCGGATCGTCGCCTTCTTGCAGGTGCCTTTCGCCTGCTGCTGGGCGGAGGAGCCCTCGGCGGTGGAGGTGTCCCCCGTGGGGGTCTCGCCCGAGGCGTTCACCGACTTGCAGCTCACACTCACGACCTCGGTGACCGTCGCCTGCTGGGTCTGCCGGTCGAAACCCACACCGGTGCGCTGGTGCGGCGGGGCACCGCCGGGCCACAGGACCACGAGCCCGACCGCCACGGCCGCGGTGAACGGGATGAGAATGGCGGCGATGACCTTGCGCAGATGCTTGGAGACGGGGGCCGCCGGACCGTGGCTGTGTGAGTGACCGTGCCCGCCGGCGGAACCATGACCGTGCCCCGGCCCGTGCCCGGCACCGGCTTCCGGCCCGTGGTGGTGGTGCCCGGCCCCGGAACCATGGCCGTTGCCGCCCCCGGAGGAGCCGTGCCAGTGGGGCGGCTCCTCCGGAGGCGGGTACGGGGGCTGATGTGTGGTGGTCACCGCCCGATCATCGCAAGAACGACAGGGGCCCTCTGTTCAGCGCGCCCGAATTGACGCTAGCGTGGAGGCACCTTTGCACACGCGGGAGCTCGGAGCACCGGGCTGAGAGGGCGCTGACCTCCGTCCCAGCGATGTTTCACGTGGAACATCACCGAATTCGAGTGATGTTCCCCACGAAACGTCCACAGACGGAAACGGCTGCGTCGACCGCCGAACCTGTTACCGGGTAATGCCGGCGTAGGGAGTAGGTCTCATGACCAACAAGGACGCACGCACGCCTGCCTCCAGCCAGGACGAACAGCCTATTCAGGGCGAACCGTCCACGGAGGCCGGGAAGTCCATCGGCTGGCACAAGGCGTATGTCGAGGGCTCACGCCCCGATCTTCGGGTGCCGGTCCGTCAGGTGCATCTCACCAATGGGCAGTCGGTCACGCTGTACGACACCTCGGGCCCGTACACCGATCCGCTCATCGACACCGATGTGCGCAGGGGTCTCGCACCGCTGCGCGAGAACTGGATCATCGCGCGCGGTGACACCGAGGAGTACGCGGGCCGTCCTGCCCGTCCCGAGGACGACGGGATCAAGCACACCTCTCCACGAGGCGGTCTGCGCAACCTCGACGCGGTCTTCCCGGGCCGGCCGCGTCAGCCGCGCCGCAGTCGTGACGGCAAGGCGGTCACGCAGCTCGCGTACGCCCGCCGCGGGGAGATCACGCCGGAGATGGAGTACGTGGCCATCCGGGAGAACGTCTCGCCCGAGGTGGTCCGCCAGGAGATCGAGGCGGGCCGCGCGGTACTGCCGGCCAACGTCAATCACCCGGAGATCGAGCCGATGATCATCGGCAAGCGGTTCCTGGTGAAGGTCAACGCCAACATCGGCAACTCCGCGGTGACGTCCTCCATCGAGGAGGAGGTCGAGAAGATGACCTGGGCGACCCGCTGGGGCGCCGACACGGTCATGGACCTGTCCACCGGCCGCAACATCCACACCACCCGTGAGTGGGTGCTGCGCAACTCCCCCGTCCCCATCGGCACGGTGCCGCTCTATCAGGCCCTGGAGAAGGTGGACGGCCGGGCCGAGGAGCTCACCTGGGAGATCTACAAGGACACCGTCATCGAGCAGGCCGAGCAGGGTGTGGACTACATGACGGTCCACGCGGGCGTCCGTCTGCCGTATGTCCCGCTCACCGCGAACCGCAAGACCGGCATCGTCTCGCGGGGCGGCTCGATCATGGCCGCGTGGTGCCTCGCGCACCACAAGGAGTCGTTCCTGTACGAGAACTTCGAGGAACTCTGCGAGATTCTGGCCGCCTACGACGTCACGTACTCGTTGGGCGACGGCCTCAGGCCCGGGTCGATCGCGGACGCCAACGACGAGGCGCAGTTCGCGGAGTTGCGCACGCTCGGGGAACTCAACCGGATCGCCAAGCGTTTCAACGTACAGACCATGATCGAGGGGCCGGGACATGTCCCGATGCACAAGATCAAGGAGAACATCGACCTTCAGCAGGAGATCTGTGATGAAGCTCCGTTCTATACGCTCGGCCCGCTGACCACGGACGTCGCGCCGGCGTACGACCACATCACCTCCGGCATCGGTGCCGCGATGATCGCCTGGTGGGGCACGGCCATGCTCTGCTATGTCACGCCCAAGGAACACCTGGGCCTGCCCAACCGTGACGACGTCAAGACCGGCGTCATCACCTACAAGATCGCCGCCCATGCCGCCGATCTCGCCAAGGGGCACCCCGGTGCACAGGAATGGGACGACGCGCTGTCCGACGCCCGCTTCGAGTTCCGGTGGGAGGACCAGTTCAACCTCGCCCTGGACCCCGACACGGCACGGGAGTTCCACGACGAGACCCTCCCGGCGGAGCCGGCCAAGACCGCCCACTTCTGCTCGATGTGCGGGCCGAAGTTCTGCTCGATGAAGATCTCCCAGGACATCCGCCGTGAACACGGCGGAAGCCGGGCGGAGATCGAGCAGGGCATGGCCGAGAAGTCGAAGGAGTTCGCGGCCGCGGGCAACAGGGTGTACCTGCCGATCGCGGACTGACGTATGCCGGTGTGAGTGGCTCCTCCGACGGGGAAGACGGTCCCGCTCTTCGGCGTGAGTCGCCGTGGGGCGGAGCCGTCGGCGGGATCGGTGTTCGGCTTGCGCTCCCCCTGCGGGCCCTGACGGGCCTTTCTGATGCGGGGGGCGCAAGCCGACCGCTACTCCGGCTGGTGTTCCGGGCCTCCGAAGTCCGGGCTGGTGTAGTCCGGGCTGGTGAAGCTCGGGCGCGGGCCGGGGGTCGAGCCCTCGTCCGGGCTGCTGAAGCCCGGCCGGTCGTAGCCGAGGTGAGGCATGCGGCTGGTCGACGTCGGCGGTGTGGCGGTGTGCAGCGCCGCGGCGGTGCCGGGATCGGCGAGTGCCTCCCTGAGGAACGGCATGATGCCGCGCTCCAGGAGTGCTGCGCGCCAGGCTTCCCTGGCCAGGGCCACTTCTCCGCTCAGCTCGCCGTACGGTCCGGACTCGAGCGAGGGCTGGTTGCGCAGGGCGGTGAGCAGCAGCCCGACAGCGGCGACGAGGATCGCGGCCGCCGTCATGGCACCGAACACCCAACCGGCGGTGATCATGGTCTTGCCGAACACCTGTTTGGGTTCAACCGACCTGATGATGTATCCGACGAGCAGGAAGATCACCGCAGCTGTTCCGGCGAGGACGGGGGTGAGGACGGCGGCGACGGCGACGGCGCCCGCGCCGGCCGGCTCGACGGCCTCGCCGAGGGTGGTGGCGAGCCCCGCTGCCGCCGCGCCCGGTTCCGCAGAGCCGGATTCGCGGGTGGACGGCGGGGTGGACGACGCCGGCTGGCGCAGTTCCTCGCGAACCTTCACGTAGTGCTGGTACTCGGCCGCAGCGGCCACCGTGATGAGTGCGGTGGCGTTGAGCGCCATCGTGCGCAGCTGTTCGGGATTGAGCCGCTTACCGACAGCGGCCAGTTCCGGGCGGTTTGGGGCGGAGCGCAGCGCCTCATCGAGGACCCGCTCGTACTCCTGGCGGTCCTCGCTCAGCAGGTGCTGCGGAACGCTGTTCATGTGCATCCCCCGATGCTCCGTAGGGCTTGGGGCTCGCATGCCAACGAGCCGTCGGGCAGAAACGGAGGGGAGCCTGCTACGGATAAGCCGATGGTAGAGCGGCGACGGCACACGGTGACAGGGGGTTTGAAGAAATTGGGCCCTGGCCTGCGCCGTTTATCGCGATTCCTCCGTGGGGGCGCCTGCCCTGTGAGCGTTCAGATATCCAGGGGCAGTTGCTGGACCAGCAGCTTTCCGGCCATGGTCACTCCGCCGTCCATCGCGATGGCCAGGCCCTCGGCGTAGACGTGCGGTCCTTCGACCACGGGCCCGGCGCTGTCCTCGCCGTCCTCGGAGCCGACCTCGCCCAGCAGATACGGAATGGGGCTGTGACCGTGAACAATCCGCGTGCCGCCGTACGTATCCAGCAGGGAGCGTACGGCGTCTGCACCGCCCTCGTCGCGGAAGGAGAACCGCTTGGTGAACTTGCGGAACAGATCCCAGCATTCGTCGGCGTCATTGCGCGTGAGCGTTTCGCGGACGGTGTCGTTGACCGCCTCGATCGAGTCGCCGTAGTCGAGGTAGGCGGTGGTGTCGGAGTGGACGAGCAGATAGCCGTCGACCTCCTCGATGGCGTCGAGGCGGGCCATCCACTGGAGGTGATGGTCCTGGAGGCGGTCCATGTCGGTCTTCTGGCCGCCGTTGAGGAGCCAGGCCGCCTGGAAGGTGGCGGTGCCCGCGCCGGAGTTGACCGGGGTGTCGCCGAACCGCTTGGCGCCCAGCAGCAGCAGTTCGTGGTTGCCCATGAGCGCCTTGCAGTAGCCGCCGGCCGCGGCCGCCTCCGCGGACAGGCGCATCACGAGGTCGATGACGCCGATGCCGTCCGGGCCGCGGTCGGTGAAGTCGCCGAGGAACCACAGCCGGGAGGTGCCCGCGCACCAGTTGCCCGCGGCGTCGACAAGGCCCTGTTCCTGGAGGGCGGCCACCAACTCGTCGAGATAGCCGTGCACATCACCGACGACGTACAGGGGGCCCGCGCCGTCCGTCTGCTGCGGGATGGGGAGGGACGCGGGGTCGACGGGCACCTGAAGCGTGTCACCGCGGTTGACGACCGGCAGGTCGCGCTGTGTCGGGGTGTACCCCTCCGGGTGGTCGGCCGGCTCCTCGACGGGTCTGGCGACGTCGCCGGGGTATGTGCTGTGGCCGTACGGACCGGTCTCGTGGACATACGCCGGTACCCGGAAGTCGCGCAACGTCGCCGTCCGCTCCGTCTCGGGTCCCTGACCGGCCCCCTGAGTCATCAGACCCCTCCACCATCGCGCCGCATCTGCACCGCTTCGGACTGCCTGGTCGCAGCGGCCCGCGGTGTCGTGGGCCCATCATAGGAATGCCGATCGCGCCATGTGATGACCCAGGGGTGGTGAATCGGAGGAAGAGTCCAGTTCACCGCGGCTTTCGCCCCGATTGGGCAGGGCTTCGACCGCCTGCTGACGGCCTTGGTTCTACTCCTCTTCGGGCGACCGCGGCGCGCTGACGGTCGTACGCGGCGGACGTCGCTGGGACGAGGTACGCACGATCAGCTCCGTCGGTATCACCTGCTCGACCGGTTGGTCCGATTCGACCCCCTCGATCGCGTCGATGAGGAGCTGCACCACGGCCGTGCCGATGCGGCGCGGTTTCAGGGAGAGCGTGGTGATGGGCGGTTCGGTGTTGGCGTACACGGTGGACTCGCTGCAGCAGACCAGAAGCAGGTCGTCCGGTACCCGCAGGCCGTAGCGGCGGGCCGCGGCGAGCAGGTCCGTGCCGTTCGGGTCGAACAGGCCGTAGACGGCGTCGGGCCGGTCGGGGCGGGCGAGCAGCCGGTCGGCGGCGACGGCGCCCGCGCACGGGTCGTGTGCCGGGTAGGCCTCGTACACCGGGTCCTGTCCGACCCGTTCGCACCAGCGCAGATACGCCGTGGTCGACAGGTGGGTGTACGTGTCGGTCGAGGTTCCCGTCAGCAGCCCGATGCGGCGGGCTCCGGCGTCGGCCAGGTGGTCGAGGATGCCGAGTACGGCGGCTTCATGGTCGTTGTCGACCCAGGCGGTGACCGGGAGCGAGCCGGCCGGGCGGCCGTCGGAGACGACGGGCAGGCCCTGCCGGACCAGCTCGCTGACCACCGGGTCCTGGTCGGAGGGGTCGATGACGACCGTGCCGTCCAGCGCGACGTTCGACCAGACGTCGTGGCGGGAGGTCGCGGGCAGGATCACCAGGGCGTAGCCGCGGGCGAGCGCGGCCGAGGTCGCGGCGCGCGCCATCTCGGCGAAGTACGCGAACTCGGTGAAGGTGAAAGGTTCATCCCCGTAGGTCGTCACGGTCAGGCCGATGAGGCCCGACTTGCCGGTACGGAGGGTTCTGGCCGCTGCCGACGGGCGATAACCCAGCCGGTCGGCGACCTCTCGGACATGGCGCCGGGTGGCGTCCGGGAGCCGGCCCTTGCCGTTGAGGGCGTCGGAGACGGTCGTGATGGAGACTCCGGCGGCGGCGGCAACGTCTCTGATGCCCGCCCGGCCCGGCCGGCTGCCTCGGCGTGAGGTTTCCGCGCGGCTCACCTGGTGCTTCCCTGCTGCTGTCATGGCGAGCCGATAGTAGGGCTCATGGAGTGGGGTAGGGCGGACGCATATGCACGCGTTGACAGGCACGTTTCTGCAAGGTCATTTACCGTCAACTACCTTTGAAACAAAGTCAGTTGAACGATCCAATGGGACTACGTGACGTGTCGGCGCGCATGGGCCTGCCAAGTCCCCGATGTTTCGAAGAGGTCTCAACTCACCTGCATGGGCGATGCGCGCCAGGGCGCGAGCCACCGGCGCATAGATATATGTGACCGCGCCCCCCGGTTCGTCTGCCTACGGGTGGTGATGCCCCTGATGCGCATGTGACGGATGAGGTCTGTCCTCAGCTGTACGCAGCGGCCCCGAATCCTCATAAGGTGTGCAGTATTGGAAGCCGGTGGTGGTCATGAGGAGGACTGCGGTGAGCGAGACGAGCCCCAAGCTGCGCGCCGAGCTGGAGGGTATCCCCACCTACAAGCCGGGCAAGCCTGCTGCGGCCGGTGGTCCGGTGGCCTACAAGCTGTCCTCCAACGAGAACCCGTATCCGCCGCTGCCCGGTGTGATGGAGACGGTGACGGCCGCGGTCTCGTCCTTCAACCGCTACCCCGACATGGCCTGTACAGGCCTGATGAACGAGCTGTCGGACCGCTTCGGCGTCCCGCTCTCCCACCTGGCCACCGGCACGGGCTCGGTCGGCGTCGCCCAGCAGCTGATCCAGGCGACCAGCGGTCCTGGTGACGAGGTCATCTACGCCTGGCGGTCTTTCGAGGCGTACCCGATCATCACGCAGATCAGCGGCGCGACCTCGGTGCAGGTGCCGCTGACCCCGGGCGATGTGCACGACCTGGACGCGATGGCGGACGCGATCACCGACCGGACGCGCCTCGTCTTCGTCTGCAACCCCAACAACCCGACCGGCACGGTGGTACGGCGCGCCGAGCTGGAGCGGTTCCTGGACCGGGTGCCCGGCGATGTACTGGTCGTGCTGGACGAGGCGTACCGCGAGTTCATCCGCGACCCCGAGGTACCGGACGGCGTGGAGCTGTACCGCGAGCGGCCGAACGTCTGTGTGCTGCGCACGTTCTCCAAGGCGTACGGCCTCGCGGGCCTGCGCGTCGGCTTCGCGATCGCCCACGAGCCGGTGGCGGCTGCGCTGCGCAAGACGGCGGTGCCGTTCGGTGTGAGCCAGCTTGCGCAGGAGGCGGCCATCGCCTCGCTCCGCGCCGAGGACGAGCTGCTCGGCCGGGTCGGCTCGCTGGTGTGTGAGCGCAACCGCGTGGTCGACGGGCTGCGCGCCCAGGGCTGGACCGTGCCCGAGACCCAGGCCAACTTCGTGTGGCTGCGGCTGGGGGAGAGCACGGTCGCGTTCGCGGCGGCGTGCGAGCAGCATGGCGTGGTGGTCCGGCCGTTCCCGGGCGAGGGTGTGCGGGTGACGGTCGGGGAGACCGAGGCGAACGACATCTTCCTGAAGGTGGCGGAAGGGTTCCGCAAGGAGCTCTGAGTCGGCGTTACCCGTCTACGAGTTCCACGCGCACCGGGTCGCCGTCGCGGACCGTGGCGAGGAGCCCGGGGTCGCCGTCGAGGCGGCCCAGGAGGTTGCAGGGGCTCGCGAGGCGGCATTCTCCCCCGAACTCCGTTCGGGGGGACCCCCAGCCTTGCGAGATCGGGGTGGGGCCGTAGGGGAGTGCGAGGGCGTCTCCGTCGGTCCAGAAGGCGACCGTGCCCGGGGCCACGACCTGCTGGGCCGATGTTTCACGTGGAACCGAGACGCCCGTGTCGAAGTAGACCTCCTCGCCCCACGTGCGGGCGGTGGAGGCGAGCGGCAGTGCCTTGGTGAGGGCCCGGGCGGTCGGGGTGTCGTCGAGGATTGCGGTGAGGTGGCCGGCGGGCCACGAGATCCGTATCTGCACGGCAGGCAATTCAACAAGATGTTGAAGTCCTTGCCAAGGGTGGTGCCGAACGGCCCAAGCGGCACGGCCTTGAGGCCCAAGTGCGACCCCCTTTCGAGCTTCGACAATCGGTGCGTCATAATTGCTTGTGAATGTGAACGCGTTCACAAGCGTCCCGGATGCTCCCATGATGTATGTGACATAAGGGGCAAACTGCCGCTGTACCACGGCGACCGAAGGAGACTGACGACGTGGACCTGGCTTTGGCGCCGGAGACACTGGCGCGATGGCAGTTCGGCATCACCACCGTCTACCACTTCCTCTTCGTCCCTCTGACGATCTCGCTGGCGGCCCTCACGGCCGGCCTGCAGACCGCCTGGGTGCGCACGGAGAAGGAGAAGTACCTCAGAGCGACCAAGTTCTGGGGCAAGCTCTTCCTGATCAACATTGCGATGGGCGTGGTCACCGGCATCGTGCAGGAGTTCCAGTTCGGCATGAACTGGTCGGACTACTCGCGCTTCGTCGGTGACATCTTCGGTGCCCCGCTCGCCTTCGAGGCCCTGATCGCGTTCTTCTTCGAGTCGACCTTCATCGGCCTGTGGATCTTCGGCTGGGACAAGCTGCCCAAGAGGATCCATCTGGCCTGCATCTGGATGGTGTCGATCGGCACGATCCTGTCGGCGTACTTCATCCTCGCGGCCAACTCCTGGATGCAGCACCCCGTCGGCTACCGGATCAACAAGGCGAAGGGGCGTGCCGAGCTCACCGACTTCTGGCACGTGCTGACCCAGAACACCGCGCTGGCCCAGGCCTTCCACACGCTCTCCGCGTCCTTCCTGACCGGCGGCGCGTTCATGGTCGGCATCGCCGCCTTCCACCTGTTCCGCAAGAAGCACATCTCCGTGATGAAGACCTCGCTGCGGCTGGGCCTGGTCACCGTCGTCATCGCCGGCCTGCTCACCGCGATCAGCGGCGACACGCTGGGCAAGGTCATGTTCAAGCAGCAGCCGATGAAGATGGCCGCCGCCGAGGCGCTGTGGGACGGCCAGAACTCCGCGCCGTTCTCGATCTTCGCGTACGGCGACGTCAGCAAGGGTCACAACACCGTCGAGCTGTCGGTCCCCGGTCTGCTGTCGTTCCTCGCCGACGACAACTTCAACTCGTACGTCCCCGGCATCAACGACACCAACAAGGCCGAGCAGCAGAAGTACGGTCCCGGGGACTACCGGCCCATCATCCCCGTCACCTTCTGGGCGTTCCGCTGGATGATCGGCTTCGGCATGGCGTCCTTCGCCATCGGCCTCGTCGGACTCTGGCTGACCCGCAAGAAGTTCATGCTGCCGCAGCATCTGAGGGTCGGCGACGACGAGGTGCCGCATCTGGTCCTGTTCAGGAACAAGGCCCTCAGCCCCAAGCTGGGCAGGCTCTACTGGCTGGTGGCCATCTGGACCCTCGGCTTCCCGCTGATCGCCAACTCCTGGGGCTGGATCTTCACCGAGATGGGCCGTCAGCCGTGGGTCGTCTACGGCGTCCTGCAGACCCGGCACGCGGTCTCCCCCGGCGTCTCCCAGGCCGAGGTCCTCACCTCGATGATCGTCTTCACCGCGCTCTACGCCATCCTCGCCGTGATCGAGGTCAAGCTGCTCGTGAAGTACGTCAAGGCCGGCCCGCCCGAGCTCACCGAGGCCGACCTCAACCCGCCCACGAAGATTGGCGGCGACAGCCCTGACGCCGACAAGCCGATGGCCTTCTCGTACTAGGCCGAGGGAGATCGAGTCATGGAACTTCACGACGTCTGGTTCGTCCTGATCGCCGTCCTGTGGACCGGCTACTTCTTCCTGGAGGGCTTCGACTTCGGGGTCGGCATCCTCACCAAGCTGCTCGCCCGCGACCGGCCCGAGAGGCGGGTGCTGATCAACACGATCGGACCAGTCTGGGACGGGAACGAGGTGTGGCTGCTCACAGCGGGCGGTGCCACCTTCGCCGCTTTCCCCGAGTGGTACGCCACCCTCTTCTCCGGCTTCTACCTGGCGCTGCTGATCATCCTGGTCTGCCTGATCGTGCGAGGTGTCGCCTTCGAGTACCGGGCGAAGCGGCCCGAGGAGAACTGGCAGCGCAACTGGGAGACGGCGATCTTCTGGACCTCGCTGATCCCGGCGTTCCTGTGGGGCGTCGCCTTCGGCAACATCGTGCGGGGCGTGAAGATCGACAAGAACTTCGAGTATGTCGGCAGCTTCTGGGACCTGCTCAATCCGTACGCGCTGCTCGGCGGGCTCGTGACCCTCACGCTGTTCACCTTCCACGGGGCCGTGTTCACCGCGCTCAAGACGGTCGGGGACATCCGGGAGCGGGCACGGAGGCTGGCGACGGTGGTGGGTCTCGTCACCGCCGTGGTGGCGCTGATCTTCCTGCTGTGGACACAGGTCGACAGCGGCGACGGCAAGAGCCTGGTAGCGCTCGTCGTGGCTGTGGCCGCGCTGGCCGCCGCCCTGGTGGCGAATCAGGCCGGGCGTGAGGGCTGGTCGTTCGCGCTCTCCGGGGTCACGATCGTGGCCGCGGTGGCGATGCTCTTCCTGTCGCTCTTCCCGAACGTCATGCCGTCCTCGCTCAATGGGGACTGGAGTCTCACGGTCACCAACGCCTCGTCGAGCCCGTACACCTTGAAGATCATGACCTGGTGTGCGGCGATCGCCACACCGATCGTCCTGCTCTACCAGGGGTGGACCTACTGGGTGTTCCGCAAGCGGATCGGTACGCAGCACATCGCTGACGCTGTGCACTGAGTCCGGGTTGGGGCATGTTTCACGTGAAACATGCCCCTTGAGGAAAAGGGTGTGTTTCACGTGAAACCGATCGACCCGCGACTGCTCCGTTACGCCCGCGCCACCCGCCTCTTCATGGTGGCGGTCGTCGGCCTGGGCGCCGTCGGTGCGGCGCTGGTCATCGCGCAGGCGATGCTCATCGCCGAGGTGGTGGTGGGTGCCTTCCAGCACAGGATGTCGGTTCACGAACTCGGCACTCCCCTGCTGCTGTTGGCGGCCGTCGCCGGTGGCCGAGCACTGGTCTCGTGGCTCACCGAGCTCGCGGCGCACCGGGCGAGCGCGGCGGTGAAGTCGGAGCTGCGGGGCCGGCTGCTGGAGCGCGCGGTCGAACTGGGGCCGGGATGGCTGAGCGGGCAGCGGACCGGCTCGCTCGTTGCCCTCGCCACCCGTGGAGTCGACGCCCTCGACGACTACTTCTCGCGTTATCTGCCGCAGCTGGGGCTCGCGGTGGTCGTGCCGGTGGCGGTGCTGGCCCGGATCGTCACCGAGGACTGGGTCTCGGCGGCGATCATCGTGGGGACCCTGCCGCTCATCCCGGTCTTCATGATCCTGATCGGCTGGGCCACACAGTCCCGGATGGACCGTCAGTGGCGGCTGCTGTCCCGGCTGTCCGGACACTTCCTGGATGTGGTCGCGGGGCTGCCTACGCTGAAGGTGTTCGGGCGGGCCAAGGCGCAGGCCGAGTCGATCAAACGCATCACCGGCGAGTACCGGCTGGCGACCATGCGGACGCTGCGGATCGCCTTCATCTCGTCCTTCGCGCTGGAGCTGCTCTCCACGCTGTCGGTCGCGCTGGTCGCCGTGACGATCGGCATGCGGCTCGTGCACGGCGAGATGGACCTGTACACAGGCCTCGTCATCCTCGTCCTCGCACCCGAGGCCTATCTGCCCCTGCGGCAGGTCGGCACGCAGTACCACGCGGCGGCGGAGGGGCTTGCGGCGGCCGAGGAGATCTTCGCCGTCCTGGAGACGCCGGTGCCGGCATCGGGCACGGCGGCCGTGCCGGCGGGGGGTATTGCCTTCGAGGGGGTGACGGTCCGGTATCCCGGGAGGTTGGAGGATGCCGTGTCGGAGGTGTCCTTCGCCGTCGAGCCCGGCGAGACCGTCGCGCTGGTCGGGCCGAGCGGCGCGGGCAAGTCGACGCTGCTGAACGCCTTGCTGGGGTTCGTGCGGCCGGCCGAGGGGCGGGTGCGCGTCGGGGGAGCCGATCTCGCCGAGGTCGATCTCGGGCAGTGGCGGTCGAGGATCGCCTGGGTGCCGCAGCGGCCGCATCTGTTCGCCGGGACGATCGCCGAGAACGTGCGGCTTGCCCGGCCCGACGCCGACGACACCGCCGTACGCAGAGCGTTGAGCGATGCCGGGGCGCTGGAGTTCGTGGACGCGCTGCCGGGGGGTGCCGGGACCGTGCTGGGGGAGGACGGGGCCGGCTTGTCCGCCGGGCAGCGGCAGCGGCTCGCGCTCGCCCGCGCGTTCCTCGCGGACCGGCCCGTACTGCTGCTCGACGAGCCGACGGCGGCCCTGGACGGCGCCACCGAGGCCGAGGTCGTGGAGGCGGTACGGCGGCTGGCGGTGGGGCGGACGGTGCTGCTGGTGGTGCACCGGCCGGCGCTGCTGAGGGTCGCGGACCGGGTGGTACGGCTGGGGACGGCGGACGCGGCGGCGTCGCCGGAGCGACCTGTGGCCCCCGCCGCCTCCGTGAGGTCCGCAGCTGTGACGGGCGGGGTTCGCCCCGTCGAGTCCGCCGCTGCGGAGGAGACCGGGACAAGAGGACTCACGACAGGCACGCGCGCTGTCCTCGCCCGCGTCCGTGCCATGTCCGGCCCCCGGCGCAGCCGTCTCGCCCTCGCCCTGCTGCTCGGGAGCCTTGCGCTCGGCAGTGCCGTCGGGCTCATGGCCACCTCCGGCTGGCTCATCTCGCGGGCCTCGCAGCAGCCTCCCGTGCTGTATCTGATGGTGGCGGTGACCGCGACACGGGCCTTCGGCATCGGGCGGGCCGTCTTCCGTTACGCCGAGCGGCTCGTGTCGCACGACGCGGTGCTGCGGATGCTCGCCGACACGAGGGTCGCCGTCTACCGGCGGCTGGAGCGACTGGCGCCCGCCGGGCTGCGCCGCACCCGCCGGGGCGACCTGCTCTCGCGGCTCGTCACGGACGTGGACGCCTTGCAGGACTACTGGCTGCGCTGGCTGCTGCCCGCCGGATCCGCGGCGCTCGTGTCCGCCGCGTCCGTCGGCTTCACGGCCTGGCTGCTGCCCGAGGCCGGCCTCGCGCTCGCTGTCGGGCTGGTGGCGGCCGGAGCCGGTGTCCCCCTGGTCAGCGGTGCCGTGGCGCGCCGCGCCGAACGCAGGCTGGCACCCGCCCGAGGGGTGCTCGCGACGCGCGTGACCGATCTGCTCACCGGCACCCCGGAGCTGACCGTCGCCGGCGCCCTGCCGGCTCGTACCGCCGAGGCACGGCAGGCGGACGGTGTGCTCACCCGGATCGCCTCGCGGGCCGCCACCGCCACCGCGCTCGGCGACGGACTCACCGCGCTGCTGTCCGGTCTGACGGTCACCGCCACCGCCCTCGTGGGCGCCCAGGCGGTCGCCGACGGGCGCCTGGGCGGCGTCGCGATGGCCGTCGTCGTCCTCACCCCGCTGGCCGCCTTCGAGGCGGTCCTCGGGCTGCCGCTCGCCGTGCAGTACCGGCAGCGGGTCCGCAGAAGCGCGGAGCGCGTCTTCGAGGTCCTGGACGCGCCCGAGCCGGTACGGGAACCGGAGCGGCCCCGGCAGGCCCCCAGCTCCCCCTTCCCGGTCGTCCTGAAGGGCCTGACGGCCCGGTACGAAGCGCAGGACCGGGATGCGCTCGACGGTCTCGATCTCACCCTCCGCCGGGGACGCCGGATCGCCGTGGTCGGGCCGTCCGGCTCCGGCAAGACGACGCTGGCGCAGGTGCTCCTGCGCTTCCTCGACCCGGACGCGGGCGCGTACACGCTGGCCGGTGTGGACGCCCACGTGCTCGACGGCGACGACGTACGACGGCTCGTCGGGCTGTGTGCCCAGGACGCGCACCTCTTCGACAGCTCGGTGCGCGAGAACCTGCTGCTGGCGAAGAAGGACGCCACCGAGGGCGACCTGCGCGATGCGCTCGCCCGGGCCCGGCTGCTGGACTGGGCCGACAGCCTGCCCGACGGCCTTGACACACTCGTCGGCGAACACGGGGCCCGGCTGTCGGGCGGACAACGGCAGCGCCTCGCGCTGGCCCGCGCGCTCCTCGCCGACTTCCCGGTTCTCGTGCTCGACGAACCCGCCGAACACCTCGACCTGCCGACGGCCGACGCCCTCACCGCCGACCTGCTGGCCGCCACCGAGGGCCGTACGACGCTGCTCATCACGCACCGGCTGGCCGGCCTGGAGGCGGTCGACGAGGTCGTCGTACTGGACGAGGGGCGGGTGGTGCAGCGTGGTACGTACGCCGAACTGGCCGCCGTGCCGGGGCCGTTGCGGGCGATGGTGCAGCGGGAGGCGGAGACGGAGCTGCCGGCCGGAGCGACGTCGTAGCACGTGCGCAGCCCTCATGGTGCGACAGGTGCCGTACCGACGCGTCAGGGTCCGTCCGTACTGGGCCATCCGGGGTGCTGCTTCCCCCAGGCGTAGGACTTGGACATGACCCGCCCCGGCCGGTCGGGTCACGATCGCTGACATGCGCTCATTCCGCTGTCGTCCGTTGCTCGTTCCGGCTCTGCTGTGTGCGCTCGTCATGCTTGCGGTCCGGCCCACGGAGGCGATGGGCGTGGGCGACGGGGACGAGATCGGCAGTGGCATCAGCGGCCGGGTCGAGCAGCTCTACGAGGATGCGGCACTGGCGACGCAGCAGTACGAGGCGGGTCGGCAGGAGGCCGACGTACGGCGGGCGCAGGCCGAGCAGGCCCAGGCGCTGCTGGACGGCGAACGGCGGGAGATCGCCCGCCTGCACGAAGACCTGGGCCGGATGGCGCGCGCCCAGTACCGCACCGGCGGCGGTCTGCCCGCGGCCGCGCAGCTGATCCTCGCGGACAGCCCCGACGCGCTGATGCGCGGGCAGCACGTCCTGGCGCAGGCGCATCTGGCCCTGGCCGGCTCCGTCGCCAGGAGCCGCCGGGCCGAGGCACGCTTCGCCGCCGACGAGGCGAAGGCCAAGGCGGCCTGGCAGGCGCTGGAGAAACGGAACACCGAGCTCGCCGCCGTGAAGGACACCATCGGGCGGAAACTCGAGGAGGCGCGCGAACAGTTGCAGGGGCAGGCGGCGGCTTCCGTGGCGGCCGGCAGCTGCCGCGGCTCCGTCCGGCTCCAGCAGCCGGCCACACACTTCACCCGGCCGTGGGTCGCGCCCGTGGAGACGTACCAACTGTCCGCCGGTTTCGGCAGCGGCGGCGACCGGTGGGCGAACCGGCACACCGGGCAGGACTTCGCGGTACCGATCGGCACGCCGGTGCGGGCGGTCGGCGCGGGACGCGTGGTGAGCGTGTCGTGCGGGGGCGCCTTCGGCATCGAGATCGTGATCCAGCATCCGGGCGGCTATTACACGCAGTACGCCCATCTCGCCGCCGTCGCCGTCGACCAGGGCGAGCGGGTGGACACCGGGCAGTGGATCGGGCAGTCGGGCACCACCGGCAACTCCACCGGCCCGCATCTGCACTTCGAGGTGCGCGTCACTCCTCAGATGGGCTCCGCGGTGGACCCGGTGCCATGGCTGGCGGCACGAGGCGTGCCCCTCGCATGACCGGGACGACCAGGGTTTGCCGGATCACGACGCGCGGCTATCCGCGCTCTGCCAGCATCCGCTCGATGACGAGGGCCACTCCGTCGTCGTTGTTGGCGACCGTGCGGCCCGAGGCCGCGGCGATGACGTCCGGATGCGCGTTGCCCATCGCGTAGGACCGGCCTGCCCAGGTGAGCATCTCGACGTCGTTCGGCATGTCCCCGAAGGCGACGACCTCCTCGTGCGAGATGCCGCGCTCCGCGCAGCACAGGGCGAGCGTGCTCGCCTTGGAGACGCCGGGGCCGCTGATCTCCAGCAGGGCGCTGGGACTCGAGCGGGTGACGTTGGCACGGTCGCCGATGGCCAGACGGGCGGTGGTGAGGAAACCGTCCGGGTCCAGGGTCGGGTGGTAGGCGAGGATCTTCAGCACCGGCTCGGCGGCGCCGGGCCCGTCAGCCGCCAGCAGGTCCTCGGCCGGCATGAGGTTGTCCGGGATCTCCATGTGCAGCTTCGGGTAGTCCGGCTCCTGGTGGAAGCCGTACGTCTGCTCCACCGCGTACACCGTGCCCGGTGCCGCGTCGCGCAGCAGCCGTACGGCGTCCAGCGCGTTGTCCCGGGCGAGCTCCCGCACCTTCACGAACCGGTGGGCGCCCGGGCCGCCGTGCAGGTCGACCACGGCCGCGCCGTTGCCGCAGATCGCCAGGCCGTGGCCGTGGACATGGTCGCTGACGACGTCCATCCAGCGGGCCGGGCGGCCGGTGACGAAGAAGACCTCGATGCCCGCGTCCTCGGCGGCGGCGAGGGCGGCGACCGTGCGCGGGGAGACCGACTTGTCGTCCCGCAGGAGGGTGCCGTCGAGATCGGTGGCTATGAGCCGCGGCGCGGCGGCGGCGGCCGGGGTCTCGGGCTGTCGAGTCGCTGAGGTCACCCGCCCATTCTCCCGCATATGCCTGCACGGCCGTGCGGGAGTCCGCACAGGTGAGTGGTGACCGTCCTGATCAGCACTGTCACAGCCGTCCGGGTCAGCCGAGTTGCGCCGCGGCCTCCATGGCTATCTGCTCGAACACCTTCTCGTCGGCGGCGAAGTCGGAGTCCGGGACGGGCCAGTGGAGCACGATCTCGGTGAAGCCCAGTTCCCGGTGCCGGCCCGCGAAGTCCACGAACGCGTCGAGCGACTCCAACGGTCGGCCGCGGTCCGGGGTGAAGCCGGTGAGCAGGATCCTGTCGAGCCCGGTCACGTCCCGGCCGATCTCGGCGCACGCGTCGGCCAGCTTCTCGGCCTGGCCGCGAATGGCTTGAATCGACTGTTCGGAAGTGCCGTTCTCGTACAGCTTGGGGTCGCCCGTGGTCACCCACGCCTGTCCGTACCGCGCGGCGAGCCGCAGCCCGCGCGGGCCCGTCGCCGCCACCGCGAAAGGCAGCCGGGGGCGCTGGACACAGCCCGGTATGTTGCGCGCCTCGTGCGCCGAGTAGAAGTCGCCCTCGTACGACAGCCCCTCCTTGCCGTCCTCGGTCAGCAGCCGGTCCAGGAGCTGGACGAACTCGGCGAAGCGGTCCGCGCGCTCCCGCGGGGTCCAGGGATCACGCCCCAGCACCGTGGCGTCGAAGCCGTTGCCACCCGCGCCGACGCCGAGGGTGAACCGGCCCGCGGAGATGTCGTCGAGGGAGATCAGCTCCTTCGCGTACGGCACCGGGTGGCGGAAGTTCGGCGAGGTCACCAGGGTGCCCAGCCGCATCCGCTCGGTGACGGCCGCGGCCGCGGTCAGGGTCGGTACGGCACCGAACCACGGGCCGTCCCGGAAGCTGCGCCAGGACAGGTGGTCGTAGGTGTATGCGGTGTGGAAGCCGAGCTGCTCCGCGCGCTGCCATGTCGAACGGCCGCCCTCGTGCCAGCGGCGGTACGGGAGGATCACAGTGCTCAGACGCAGACTCATGTTCCCGAGACTAAGCCGCCCCGGTGACAAGGGACGAAACGGTCACCGTGCGCGGTCGCACGGACACATGACGCGGCGGGCGGCGGCTGTGCGTCAGTGCGGCTGAGGGAAGCGCAGGTACTGAGGCGGCACGGCCTGGGTGAGCCACACCCCGTTCTCGCTGATGTGGAAGACGTGCCCGTCGCGGTGCATGGCGGCCGCGTCCACGGACAGCACGACGGGCCGGCCGCGGCGGGCGCCGACCCGGGTGGCGGTCTCGCGGTCCGGTGAGAGGTGCACGTCGTGCCGGTTCATGGGGCGCAGTCCCTCGGCGCGAATCGCGTCCAGGTTGCGGGCCACGGTGCCGTGGTAGAGGTACGGCGGCGGGGTGGCCGGGGCGAGTCCGAGGTCGATCTCGACGCTGTGGCCCTGGCTGGCGCGGATCCGGGTGCCCTCGACGGCGAAGCGTTTCTTGTCGTTGACGGCGACGACGTGGTCCAGCTCCTCGCGGGTGAAGCGGAAGCCGTGCGCGCCGGCCGCGGCGATCAGGACGTCGATCTCGACCCACCCGGCCTCGTCGAGTGTCAGGCCGATCCGCTCGGGCTGGTGGCGCAGGTGTTTCGAGAGGTACTTCGACACCTTTACGGTGCGTCTTTCATCCATGTGTCTTTCGTCCATCCGCTCAGCATGACGGGAGAGACATGGATCACGCAGATTATTTTGGCGGGTAGGTTTGATCCACAACCAACTCATGTTATCCACAGGCCAGTTGGCTATTCTGTGGACAACTCCGCTACATGTCAGTCCCGTTCGTCAAGATCGACTGGGGGCAGCTCCCTTGACGTGAGCGCGTCCAACGCCCTTGCCCTCACCTCCCGTTCAGCCGCCAGGCGAATGAACTCCGCGGCCCGCTTCGCCCCAACCAGCCCTTCCACCGCCCGTATTGTCTCCGCGGGCAACGAGACCGAGCGTGACGTCGGGCGGTCCGGCGCGGGGTCGTCGGCGCCGAGCTGCTGCCGCAGCTGCCGTACCGCCAACAACCGCATGGCCCGCGCGAGTTCCGCGTCCACGGTCTGCTGCGCGAGGGGCCGCAGTCGCCGTACCAGCGAGGCGGCCTCCGCTGCGTCCGCGTCCGTCGGGCGGTGCGGTCCGTCGAGGTATCGGGCGAAGACGTGCTCGGTGGTGAACTCCAGGAAACGGGCGGCGATGTGCTCGACCTGGCCCCTCAACTCCCGCAGATGGCCCGAGATCGCGGCCAGCGGGACACCGGCGGCGTGCAACTCCACGGCCACGGCGAGCTCTTGGGGACTCGGCACGAGGAAGGAGTCCTCGTCGCCGGGAACCGGCTCCAGGACGCCCAGCTCCACGGCGTCGGCGACCGCCGCGGCGTCGGGGTCGCCGCCGAAGCGCTCGTCCAGTTCGGCGCGCGAGATCCGCACCGCCTCCTCGTCGGTCCACGGGCCGTCGACCTCGGCCACCAGCCCGAGCACCCCGCCCAGGCCGCGGCCCGCGTCCCAGGCCTCCAGGAGCTCCTTGATGGAGGCCAGGGTGTAGCCGCGGTCCAGGAGGTCGGCGATCTGGCGCAGGCGGGTGAGATGCGCGTCCGAGTAGAGGTTGGCGCGGCCGCGGCGCTCGGGACGGGGGAGGAGGCCGCGGTCCTGATAGGCGCGGATGGTGCGGACGGTGGCGCCGCTGCGGTGCGCCAAGTCCTCTATCCGGTACGGCGTCTGCATGCCGAGTGCCTCCGTCCGTCGGCGTTCGTGGGCAGCTGCCCCCTCACAGCGGTGGTTCCATGCGGGCGATCGCCCGCAAGGCGCGTGGGGTGAACCGGGACATGAGGTGGGCGCCCCGGGCCTCCGGAGTGACCGGCACGACCGCCTCGTTGCGCACGACCGCCCGCAGGATCGCCTCGGCGACCTTCTCCGGCGGGTAGTTGCGCAGGCCGTACAGCCGTGCCGCCTTCTTCTGGCGCCGCTTCTCCTCCTCGGCGTCCACGCCGGCGAAGCGTGCCGTCGAGGTGATGCTGGTGTTGACGAAGCCGGGGCAGATCGCGCTCACGCCGATCCCCTGGCCCGCCAGTTCCGCGCGCAGGCACTCGCTGAGCATCAGCACGGCCGCCTTGGAGGTGCTGTAGGCGGGCAGCGACCTGGACGGCTGGTACGCGGCCGCCGAAGCGGTGTTGACGATGTGGCCGCCCTGTCCGCGCTCGGCCATCTGCTTGCCGAAGAGCCGGCAGCCGTGGATCACGCCCCACAGGTTGACGTCGAGGACCTTCTTCCAGTCCTCCGGGCTGGTGTCGAAGAAGGAGCCGGACAGGCCGATCCCGGCGTTGTTCACCAGGACGTCCACCACTCCGTACTCGGTGGCGACCTTCTCGGCGAGCTTCTCCATGGCTTGTTCGTCACAGACGTCGACCGTCTCCGCCCAGGCCTCGGGGGCGCCGACCAGGCGGGACAGCTCTGCGGTGCGGGCGGCGGCCTCGGCGTCCCGGTCGACGGCCACCACGCGTGCTCCGGCCTCCGCGAAGGCGAACGCCGTGGCCCGCCCGATGCCGCTGCCCGCTCCGGTGACCAGGACGAGTTGCCCGCCGAAGCGCTCGGCGTGTCTGCCGCTCGCCGCCACTTTGTTCTTTCCTCCTTCGGTGGCGGTCACGAACTCGGTGATCCAGGCGGCCAGTTGGTCGGGCCGGGTGCGCGGTATCCAGTGCTTGGCGGGGAGTGTGCGACGGGTCAACTCCGGGGCCCACCGCTCCAGTTCGTCGTAGAGCTTCTCCGACAGGAACGCGTCCCCCAGGGGCGTGATGAGCTGCACGGGCGCGTGCGCGTAGGCGTCCGGGCGGGGCCTGCGCAGTCTGGCCCGGACGTTGTCCCGGTACAGCCAGGCGCCGTGCGCCGCGTCGGTGGGGAGTGAGGGGGTCGGGTAGTCGCCGCCGGGTACCTTCTCGAAGCGCTCCAGGATGCGCGGCCAGCGCTTGCCGAGAGGGCCGCGCCAGGCGAGCTCGGGCAGCACGGGGGTGTGCAGCAGGTACACGTACCAGGACTTGGCGCCCTGCCCGAGGAGCTGGCCGGCACGGCGTGGGGTGGGCCGCTTGAGGCGCTTGTTGATCCAGTGCCCGAAGTGGTCGAGGGACGGGCCGGACATCGAGGTGAAGGACGCGATGCGCCCTTCGGTGCGCTTGACGGTGACGAACTCCCAGGACTGCACCGAGCCCCAGTCGTGGCCCACCACGTGCACCGGCCGGTCGGGGCTGACGGTGTCGATCACTGCCAGGAAGTCGTCCGTGAGCTTCTCCAGGGCGAACCCGCCGCGCAGCGGCTGCGGTGCCGTCGACCGGCCGTGTCCCCGGACGTCGTAGAGGACGACATGGAAGCGCCTGGCCAGCTGCGATGCGACCTCGGACCACACTTCCTTGCTGTCGGGGTATCCGTGCACGAGGACCACCGTCGGCTGCCCGGAGTCCCCGAGCTCGGCCACGCACAGCTCCACGCCGCCGGTCCGTACCCGGCGCTCCCGTGCGCCCTTGAGCACCGGCTGGGAAAAGCCCGTCACTTGTCCTCCGCCCAGCGCCGCACGTGCGGCAGATCGTCGTCCAGCCAGAAGGCGCTCTGCTCGGGGTCCCTGGAGTCGGTGACGACCAGGATCTCCTCGAACTTCGCGCCCGTACCCCGGAAGCCGAGATGGGGTTCGACCGCCCACAGGCCCGGCTGGGGCGGGTGGTCGGAGAAGCGGTACGGCGACCACAGCGGGGACCAGCCGTCGCGGTGGCCGTGCAGCGCGTCGGAGGCGAGCCCCTTCAGGGACTGGGTGCCGAACCCGAACAGGTGCGGTGACCAGCGGCGCTGCTTCACGCGGTCGACCTTGTGCGCGATCACCCCGAAGGGATAGGCGCGGTGCCGGTTGGCATAGCCCTGGCGGACCATGAGCCGGTCCACGTCCTCGTAGATCGTCCGCAGTGGGCGCCGCTCGCGCACCTCGCGCAGGATCAGCTCGCGGTGCGCCTGAAGGTCGGCCATCAGCTTGTCCTGCACGGGGTTGATCCCGAGGGAGCCCGAGTAGCCGATGTCGGCCGTGAAGCCGTCGTACACGGGGGCCATGTCCAGGATGAACGGCATCCCGGGCTCGAGCCGGCGGTCGGTGGGGAAGAACTGGAGCGGGATGCGGAAGTTCACGAACGCCGTGCGGTCCCCGAACCAGGCGAAGGGCAGATGGAACCAGTCCCGGACGCCCCGCTCACGCAGCCAGGCGCGCTGCATGCGGGCCGCCTCGCGCTCCGTGACTCCCGGCTGGAGCTGTGCGGCGACCGCCTCCGCGCACTCGTAGGCGAGGCGTTGCACCCGCCTGAACCCCCGCAGCTGCGCGGAGAGTTCCTCTGTCACTGCCGTCGTCATGCCACCGCCCACCTCGTCCACGCCGACTGCGGTACGTGCCCGTAACTTGACACTGGCGAATGTGACAGTTGTTAGAGGCTGCGTCAATAGGCGGGGGTCGGGCCTGTGGATAACTCTGCGTAGCTCTCAGGTAGGGGAATCCCCTACGGACCCGTACGCCTGGAGTCTGATGCCAGGACAGCTCTGCGGTCTGACGACCGGCGTGGTCCGCGTCACTATCGTCGAAGCCGTGACTGTGATCGCGACCGAAAGCCTGAGCAAGCGGTTCCCCCGGGTGACCGCGCTTGACCGGCTCTCCGTCGACGTCGGGCCCGGTGTGACCGGACTCGTCGGAGCGAACGGAGCCGGCAAGTCCACACTGATCAAGATCCTCCTGGGTCTGTCCCCCGCCTCCGAGGGCCGCGCCGAAGTGCTCGGGCTCGACGTCGCGACCAAGGGCGGCGACATCCGTGAGCGGGTCGGCTACATGCCGGAGCACGACTGCCTGCCGCCGGACGTCTCGGCCACCGAGTTCGTCGTCCACATGGCGCGCATGTCCGGCCTGCCGCCCACGGCCGCGCGCGAGCGCACCGCGGACACGCTGCGCCATGTCGGTCTGTACGAGGAGCGCTACCGCCCCATCGGCGGCTACTCGACCGGTATGAAGCAGCGCGTCAAGCTGGCGCAGGCGCTGGTCCACGACCCGCAGCTGGTCTTCCTGGACGAGCCGACCAACGGCCTCGACCCGGTGGGCCGCGACGAGATGCTCGGGCTGATCCGCCGCATCCACACCGACTTCGGCATCTCGGTCCTGGTCACCTCGCACCTGCTGGGCGAGCTCGAACGCACCTGTGACCACGTGGTCGTCATCGACGGCGGCAAGCTGCTGCGCTCCAGCTCCACCACGGACTTCACGCAGACCACGACCACCCTCGCGATCGAGGTCACCGACAGCGACGAGCATCCGGACGGCACGCGCGCGGTGCGCGAGACGCTGCACGCGCGCGGGGTGGACGTCGTCGACGGCAGCGACGGTCTGCCCGGTGCCGGGCACATCCTGCTGCTCACGGCGCAGGGCGAGGAGACGTACGACCTCGTGCGCGACGTCGTCGCGGATCTCGGCCTCGGTCTGGTGCGCATGGAGCAGCGCAGGCACCACATCTCGGAGGTCTTCAAGAGCGAGGAAGAGCAGCGGAAGGAGGCGGTCGGCCATGGCAGTTGAGCACCCTTCGGCGGCTGCGCCGGGTGAGCAGTCCCGCATCCACAACATCGGCTACCGCAGCTACGACGGCCCCCGTCTCGGCCGCTCCTACGCCACCCGCTCCCTGTACTCGCAGTCCCTGCGCGGCGCCTACGGCCTCGGCCGTTCGATCAAGTCCAAGGTGCTGCCGATGCTGCTGTTCGCGGTGATGTGTGTGCCGGCGGCCATCATGGTCGCCGTCGCCGTCGCCACCAAGGCGCACGAACTGCCGGTCCAGTACACGCGCTACGCGATCATCATGCAGTCCGTCATCTGCCTGTACGTCGCCTCGCAGGCACCCCAGTCCGTCTCGCGGGACCTGCGCTTCAAGACCGTGCCGCTGTACTTCTCGCGGCCCATCGAGACCGCCGACTACGTACGTGCGAAGTACGCGGCGCTGGCCTCGGCGATGCTCATCCTGACCACGGCCCCGCTGATCGTGCTCTATGTGGGCGCGCTGCTGGCCAAGCTGGACTTCGCCGACCAGACGAAGGGATTCGCCGAGGGACTCGTATCCGTGGCACTGCTCTCGCTGCTCTTCGCGGGCATCGGCCTGGTCATCGCGTCGGTCACCCCGCGCCGCGGCTTCGGCATCGCGGCCGTGATCGCCGTCCTGATCGTCTCCTACGGCGCCGTCTCGACGCTCCAGGCGATCGCCGACGCACAGGACAGCACCAGCGCCATCCCCTGGATCGGTCTCTTCTCGCCGGTCACGCTCATCGACGGCGTGCAGTCCGCCTTCCTCGGCGCGACCCCGGCACTTCCAGGAGGCCATGGCCCCTCGACCGGTCAGGGCGTGGTGTACGTCCTGCTCACCCTGGGCCTGATCGCCGCCAGCTACGGCCTCCTGATCCGCCGCTACAAGAAGGTGGGACTGTGACCACGCTCCAGATCGACCACGTCTCCCGCTGGTTCGGCAACGTGGTCGCCGTCAACGACATCACCATGACGATCGGCCCCGGCGTCACCGGCCTGCTCGGCCCGAACGGCGCCGGAAAGTCCACCCTCATCAACATGATGGCCGGCTTCCTGGCACCCTCCACCGGCACCGTCACCCTCGACGGCGAGCAGGTGTGGCGCAACGAGTCGATCTATAAGCACATCGGCATCGTCCCCGAGCGCGAGGCGATGTACGACTTCCTCACCGGACGCGAATTCGTCGTCGCCAACGCCGAGTTGCACGGCCTGGGCGCCAAGGCGGCCCAGAAGGCGCTGGCCACGGTCGAGATGGAGTACGCGCAGGACCGGAAGATCTCCACGTACTCCAAGGGCATGCGCCAGCGCGTGAAGATGGCGAGCGCCCTGGTCCACGACCCCTCGCTCCTTCTCCTGGACGAGCCCTTCAACGGCATGGACCCGCGCCAGCGCATGCAGCTCATGGATCTGCTGCGGCGCATGGGAGACGAGGGCCGCACGGTGCTGTTCTCGTCGCACATCCTCGAAGAGGTCGAGCAACTCGCCTGGCACATCGAGGTCGTCGTCGCCGGGCGCCATGCGGCCAGCGGTGACTTCCGCAAGATCCGCCGCCTGATGACCGACCGCCCGCACCGCTACCTGGTGCGTTCCAGCGACGACCGCGCCCTTGCGGCCGCACTGATCGCCGATCCGTCGACATCGGGCATCGAAGTCGACCTCGCCGAGGGCGCGTTGCGCATCCAGGCCGTCGACTTCGGCCGCTTCACGGTCCTGTTGCCGAAGGTCGCCCGCGACCACGGCATCAGGCTGCTGACGGTCTCGCCGTCCGACGAGTCCCTCGAGTCCGTGTTCTCGTACCTGGTCGCGGCGTAGGAGGCCGAAAGATGTACGACCCCACAGTCGCCCGGCTCACCTACCGGGCCCTGCTCGGCCGTCGCCGGGCCCTCATCCTGGGCGCACTGCCCCTGCTGCTGATCGCGATCTCCGTCGTCGTGCGCGGCCTCGCCGGCGCCGACGACCAGACGGCCTCCGACCTGCTGGGCGGCCTTGCGCTCGCCACGATGGTGCCGCTCATCGGCGTCATCGCCGGCACGGGCGCGATCGGACCGGAGATCGACGACGGCTCGGTGGTGTACCTGCTGTCCAAGCCGCTGAAGCGGTCGACGATCATCTTCACCAAGCTGATCGTGGCGATCGCGGTGACGATGGTGTTCTCCGCGCTGCCCACCCTCATCGCGGGCTTCATCCTCAATGGCAACGGGCAGCAGATCGCCGTCGCCTACACGGTCGCCGCGCTGGTCTCCTCCATCGCCTACGCGGCGCTGTTCCTGCTGCTGGGCACGGTCTCCCGGCACGCGGTGGTCTTCGGACTCGTGTACGCGCTCGTCTGGGAGGCCCTGTTCGGCTCCCTGGTGCCCGGTGCGCGCACGCTGAGCGTCCAGCAGTGGTCGCTGGCCGTCGCCCACAAGGTCGCCGGCGGCGACCTGGTCACCTCGGACGTCGGCCTGACGACGGCCACGGTCTTCCTGGTCGCGGTGACCGTCCTGGCCACCTGGTTCGCGGGGCAGAAGCTGCGCACGCTGACGCTCGCCGGTGAGGAGTGACAAGTCCTGACCTTGACGGGGACTTCACCTGTGTCCGGGCAGACTGGGCACATGGGGATGTACGACTGAGGCACTGGGCGAGGTACGACTGAGAGGAACGGGAATGGCGGACGACTGGGACGAACTGGTCCTGGACGAGGACTTCATACGGGGCGCCGAGACCTCCGAGCCGTCTGCCCGTGCCCGCATGCTCGCCGCACGCTGGCGCAACGAGGAGCCGGAGCCGCAGCCCTGGCGCTCCGAGGAGCCGCCGGCGGGCTGGTTCTTCAGCAAGGGGCGGCGCCGCAAGTGGCGGCGGCGCTGATCCCCGCACGGCCGTTGTCCGGTCGTTTTATTCGGTGGCGTCCAACTCGTCCGACAGGCACAGTGGTTGTGTCCACACCGCCGGACGCCCGCACTTTCGGATGCTGCGCCGGCGCCACGTTCTGGGAGAGGAGCCGGGCGATGTCCATGCACGACAGTACGTCCAGCTCCCGACAGGGCAGCCCGCGGCGGGTTCCGGTGTAGTTACCCACCGTCGAACCCGCTCCGCACGGGGAGCTGCCCGGGGCGGCCGCTTCGAGCACGCGATGTCGCTCTCGCGTGGGCCGCCCACCCGGAGGATTGGCCGAGTGGTAAGGCACTGGCTTGCGCTGTGTTCAATTCACAGCGAGTCATGGTCGGGCCCAAAAAGCCCGCGCACGTTCGATCCGTGCATCCTCCGCAAGAAGCCGAAGAACTAGCCCAGCAACCGCTCCAGCACCACCGCGATCCCGTCCTCGTCATGGGAAGACGTCACCTCGTCCGCCACCGCCTTCAGCTCCTCGTGAGCGTTGGCCATGGCCACTCCGTAGGACGCCCAGGCGAACATCGGGATGTCGTTGGGCATGTCGCCGAAGGCGATCGTCTCCGCCGCCTTGATGCCCAGGCGGCGCGCCGCCAGCGACAGGCCCGTGGCCTTGGACAGACCCAGGGGCAGCAGCTCCACGATGCCCTCGCCGGCCATCGCGACCGTGACGAAGCCGCCCGCGGCCTCGCGCGCGGCCGCCGCGAGCTCGTCGTCGGACAGCTCGGGGTGCTGTATGTAGATCTTGTTCAGCGGGGCCGACCAGAGGTCGGACGCATCCGTGAACGGCGTCACGGGAAGCTCACCGGTGAGCGCGTACCCCGGCCCCACCAGCACGTCGCCGTCCAGGCCGTCGCGGCTCGCCGCCAGGTGCAGCGGGCCGACCTCCGCCTCGATCTTGGCCAGGGCCACACCCGCCAGCTGCCGGTCCAGGGTCACCGACGTCAGCAGGCGGTGCTCCCCGGCGTCGTACACCTGCGCGCCCTGGCCGCAGACCGCGAGGCCCTGGTAGCCGAGGTCGTCGAGGATGTGCCGGGTCCAGGGGACCGCGCGGCCGGTGACGACGATGTGAGCGGCGCCCGCCCCGGTGGCCGAGGCGAGCGCGTCACGGGTGCGCCGCGAGACCGAGTCGTCGGAGCGCAGGAGCGTTCCGTCGAGGTCGGTGGCGACGAGTCTGTACGGGAACCGCGGGGCTGCGGACGCGTCGGTCACTTGGCGACCGGCTCCAGGACCTCCCGGCCGCCCAGGAACGGGCGCAGCACCGGCGGCACATACACCGAGCCGTCGGCCTGCTGGTGGTTCTCCAGGATCGCCACGATCGTGCGGGGTACGGCGCACAGCGTGCCGTTGAGCGTCGCGAGCGGCTTGACCTGCTTGCCGTCACGGACGCGGATCGACAGGCGGCGGGACTGGAACTCGGTGCAGTCCGAGGTCGACGTCAGCTCGCGGTACTTGCCCTGCGTCGGGATCCACGCCTCGCAGTCGAACTTGCGGGCCGCCGAGGAGCCCAGATCGGCCGAGGCGACGTCGATGACGCGGAACGGCAGCTCCAGCGAGGTCAGCCACTGCTTCTCCCACTGCAGCAGACGCTGGTGCTCGGCCTCCGAGTCCTCCGGGGCGACGTACGAGAACATCTCGACCTTGTCGAACTGGTGGACGCGGAAGATGCCCCGGGTGTCCTTGCCGTGCGAGCCGGCCTCACGGCGGAAGCAGGGCGAGAAGCCCGCGTACCGCAGGGGCAGCCGGTCGGCGTCGATGATCTCGTCCATGTGGTACGCGGCGAGGGGAACCTCGGAGGTGCCGACCAGGTAGAGGTCGTCCTTGTCGAGGTGGTAGACGTCCTGGGCCGCCTGGCCGAGGAAGCCCGTGCCCGCCATCGACTGGGGACGGACCAGGGCGGGCGTCAGCATCGGCGTGAAGCCGGCCGCGGTGGCCTGGGCGATCGCCGCGTTGACGAGTGCGAGCTCGAGCAGGGCGCCGACACCCGTCAGGAAGTAGAAGCGCGAGCCGGAGACCTTCGCGCCGCGCTCCACGTCGATCGCGCCGAGGAGCGTGCCGAGCTCGAGGTGGTCCTTGGGCTCGAAGCCCTCGGCGCCGAAGTCGCGGATCGTGCCGTGCGTCTCGAGGGTGACGAAGTCCTCCTCGCCGCCGACGGGCACGTCGGGGTGGACGAGGTTGCCGAGCTGGAGGAGCAGCTCCTGCGTCTCGGTGTCGGCGGCGTCGCGCTCGGCGTCGGCGGCCTTGACGTCGGCGGCGAGCTGGCTCGCCTTCTTCAGCAGCTCCGCCTTCTCGTCCGCGGAGGCCTTGGGGATGAGCTTGCCGAGCTGCTTCTGCTCGGCACGGAGCTCGTCGAAGCGGACGCCGGACGACCTGCGCCGCTCGTCGGCAGACAGGAGAGCGTCGACGAGCGCGACGTCCTCTCCACGGGCGCGCTGGGACGCGCGCACACGGTCGGGGTCCTCACGGAGCAGGCGAAGGTCAATCACGCGGTCAAGGCTACCGGTGCCGGGATACGGCCCACGACTCACCATTCCCAACAGTCGCCAATTGCGGCTTACCTTCCGTTATGAGGGAATTGCCCACAGTGTCAACAAAAGGCGTCTCACTCCCTGGACGAGGCAGGCTGCAGGCGCCCGGTTGACCCGATTCCCTTGTGGGGAGCGGGACTTGGGGTTTGGTTGTCCACAGCGATCCACATCCCCCCGAGGAGTTATCCACAGGCTGTGTGAGGGGTCTGTGGATTTCGGAATTGATCACTCCGAAACCGGTGGGTCACGCCGAGGAATCATGCCCCAGACCCCGATTTACCACCACTTTCGAGTGGAAAGGGGTCGCTCCAAAGGATTACCTAAAGGAAACAGGTGGACGAACGGTGACATGCGATCCGATGGACACGAGAGGAGCCCGCAGGCAGATTTGTCGACAGAGTCATGCTTCGGTGTCGACTTGTCCCCAGGTCGAGAAGCCAGCCTGTGGATAACTTCTGTGGACAACGAAAATCTGCAGGTAGGACCGGCCCGACGGACCGGCTAGAAGCGGCCGTCCTGGCAGCGCGCCACCCAGTCCGACGCTGCGAGGAACTCCTCGTCCGACGTCCCCTGGCGCGGTGCGCGCACGTCCTCGACGCCGATGTCGGCGCGCGGGTACGAGCCGAGGAAGCGCACTTCCAGGCAGATCCGCTTGAGCCCCATCAGGGCCTCGGCGACCCGGCGGTCGGAGATGTGGCCCTCGGCGTCGATGCAGAAGCAGTAGTTGCCGATGCCGGCACCGGTGGGCCGGGACTGCAGCAGCATCAGGTTGATGCCGCGGGTGGCGAACTCGCCCAGCAGGTCGCGCAGGCCGCCGGGGTGGTCGTCGCGCTGCCACAGCACGACGGACGTCTTGTCCGCGCCGGTGGGTGCGGCGGGCCGGGCGGGCCGTCCGACCAGCACGAACCGGGTCTGCGCGTTCTCGGCGTCGTGGATCCCGGTCTCCAGGGCCTCCAGGCCGTACCGGGCGGCCGCGAACTCGCCCGCGAAGGCGGCGTCGTACTGGCCCTCCTGGACGAGGCGGGCGGCGTCCGCGTTCGAGGCGGCGGACTCCCAGTGGGCGTCCGGGAGGTTGCTCTTGAGCCAGTTGCGCACCTGCGGCTGGGCGGCCGGGTGGGCGGAGACCGTCTTGATGTCGGAGAGCTTCGTGCCCGGCCTGACCAGCAGCGCGAAGGTGATCGACAGCAGCACCTCGCGGTAGATCATCAGCGGGGCGCCCGCGACGAGTTCGTCGAGGGTGGTCGTGATGCCGCCCTCGACGGAGTTCTCGATCGGCACGAAGGCGGCCTCGGCCTCGCCGACGCGGACCGCGTCGAGCGCGGACTGGACGGACACATACGGGATCAGTTCCCGGGTGGCCGCCTCGGGGAGGGTGCGCAGGGCGACTTCGGTGAAGGTGCCCTCGGGGCCGAGATACGCGTAGCTCGCTGGCATGACCTCACCCTAATGGGCCCTACGCAGACACGGCTCATCCCTCCAGCAGCCGCTGCCCCACATACTCGCCCTGTGCCGCCCCGCCCGGCACGGCGAACAGGCCGCTCGCCTCGTGGCGGATGTACTTCGACAGGGCGTCGCCGCGGTCCAGCTTGCGCTGGATGGTGACGAAGCCGCGCAGGGGGTCGGCCTGCCAGCAGACGAAGAGGAGCCCGGCGTCGGGGACGCCGTTCGCGTCGAACCCGTCGTGGTACGAGAACGGACGGCGCAGGATGGCGGCACCGCCGTTCTGGTCGGGGCGGGAGATGCGGGCGTGGGCGTTGCCGGGGACGACGTAGTTGCCCTGCGCGTCGGTCTTCTCCAGGTCCATCGCGGTCGTCTCGGTGCCCCCGGACAGGGGGGCTCCGTCGGACTTGCGGCGCCCGATGACGTCCTCCTGGGCCTTGAGGGAGAGCTTCTCCCAGTCGTCGAGGAGCATGCGGATGCGGCGTACGACGGCGTAGGAGCCGTTCGCCATCCAGGCGGGGTCGTTGGACCCCGAGGACGGCACGAAGATCCTCTTGTCGAAGTCGGACTCGGTGGGCTTGGGATTGCGGGTGCCGTCCAGCTGGCCCATGAGGTTGCGGGCCGTCATGGGGTGGGCGGTGGCGCCCGGAGTGCGGTTGAAGCCGTTCATCTGCCAGCGGATGCGGGCCGCGCTGCCCGCGTCCTTCTGGATCGCCCGCAGGGCGTGGAAGGCCACCAGGGCGTCGTCGGCACCGATCTGCACCCACAGATCGCCGTCGCTGCGGGCCTTGTCGAGGTGGTCGGAGGAGAAGTCGGGCAGGGGGTCGAGGGAGACCGGGCGCTGCTTCTCCAGGCCGGTGCGGGAGAAGAAGCTGTGCCCGAAGCCGAAGGTGATCGTCAGGGAGGACGGGCCCGCGTCCCGCGCGACATCCGTGTCGTCGCTCGCTGCCGCCTCGCCCGCCATCAGCCGCTCGGCCGTCGCCGACCAGCGGCGCAGCAGCGCGGCAGCCTCCTTGCGGCCCGCGCCTGCCGTCAGGTCGAAGGCGACGAGGTGGCCGCGGGCCTGGAGGCCCTCGGTGATGCCGGGCTGGTGTTTCACGTGAAACATCACCCGATTGGAGCCGATTGAGCTGAGCGGGGTGGCCTCGGAGGGTACGGCGGCGTACCCCACGGCTGCGCCGGTCGCGCCGAGCACGAGCCCGGTGGCGCCGGCGGTGCCGAGCAGCTTCCGTCGCGAAATGCCGTCCCTGGAGCGCGCATTCCCGGAAACGTTCTTCTCCGGAGCCGCTTCGTGAGCTGCGTCGGGAGTGCGGGCCTCCCGGATGGACTTGTCAGCCATGGTGCGATTCAGCCGATCTGCGCGTTCTTGGAGACGGTCACCTGGTCGATGTCGGAGGTGCGCACGGTCACGGCGACCTTCCAGTCGCCGGCCATGGGGATCTGCACCCCGTTCGTCGCCCAGTGTCCGGTGGCGATGTGGTCGGGGCTGACGGGCAGCGGCCCGATCTTCTTGGTCTCCAGGGTGAAGGCGACCTTCACCTCGGGGATGTCGAAGGCGCGCCCGTTGGGCCGCTGTACGTAGACGTGCATGTCGTTGCCGCCCACGCGTGCGGGGTCGAGGTCCACGGACACGATGCCCTTGCCGTCCGTGCCGCCCGTGTCGAACGGCATGGTCAGGGTCAGCGCGCCGGACGACGAGTCCGCCGTCGACGAGGAGGAGGACGCCGAGGTGGCGGCCTTGGCCTCCAGTTCCGTGCGTCCGGGCTCGGTCTGGGTCAGCACGGTGGTGACGGCGAGCAGGACCACGGCGACGCCCGCCTCGGCGAGTACGGAACGCCGTAGGCCGAAGCGGTCGGGGTCGGCGTCGCGCTGCCGCTTCTGCCGTGCGGTGGCGATGGCGGCCTTCTGGCGGGCGAGTTGGGCGGCGCGCTCGGAGTGGGCGGGGGCTTCGGAGTCACCGGAGGTCCGGGCCTCGTCAGCTTCGGACGCGCCGGGCTCCTCGGACTCCTCGGATCCGGTGGCGGACGTGGCGCCGCCGTCGGCCGCGGAGCCGCGGGCGGCCCTCGGTCCTTCGCCGGCCGAGGAGTCGGCGGACGCCGTCGCCGTCCTGGCCGGGCCGGTACCCGACCGGGCGGCGGCCGGCTCCTTCACCTCCAGGACGTCGTTCTCCGAGGGGTCCTGCTCCACCGCTTCCTCGTGCGGCCGCACGACGGCGGTGTCCGCCAGCCGTGCCGTCCACCGTCGGGAGATCCATGCGATCCCGACGAGCAGCGCCACGAGCCCGATCTTGACGAGCAGCAGCCGGCCGTACGCCGTGTCGGTGAACGCCGACCAGGAGCCGAGCTGGCGCCAGGACTGGTAGATGCCGGTCGCGACGAGCGCGAGGACGCTGCCGAAGGCGACCCGGGAGAAGCGGTGCACCGCCGCGGCCTCGATCGGGGTGTCCGACCGGTACAGCGCCACGAGGAGCGCGCACAGGCCGCCGAGCCAGCCGGCCACGGCCAGCAGATGGACGACGTCGACGGGCATCGCGACGCCCGGCTGGAGCCCGGTGGAGGCGTGCTCCGCCATCGCCCAGCTCGCCGCGAGCCCGGCGGCCACCACGGTTCCGCCGATCGCGAGTCCGAACGTCAGGTCCCGCTTCTCCTCGTTGTCGCGCTTGTCATAGGCGCCGAAGAGCACCGCGATGAACAGGGCCGCCGCGGCGAGCAGCAGCAGCCGGGAGATCAGTGCCGCGCCCGACTTGGTCTGCAGCACCTGCCCGAGCAGGCTCAGGTCGAAGACGGCGCCGACCTTGCCGGAGCTGGTGTAGGAGCCGCGCAGGAGCAGCAGCAGGAGCGTGGCCGAGGTGAGGGCGAGCCACCCGGAGACCACGAGCCGCTGCAGTGCCCGGACGCCGGAGCCGCGCCGCCAGCAGGCGAGCACGAAGGCGGCGCCGCCGACCAGAACGATGAAACCGGCATACGACACATACCGTCCGAAGCCGTACAGCCAGCCGACGATCCCGCCGCCCACCGTCCGGTCGGTGACCGAGACGGTGGTCGTGGAGGGGGCGCCGATGGAGAAGGTGAAGGCGCCGGCGACGGGGTGGCTGTCCGCGGACACGACCTGCCAGGACACCGTGTAGGTGCCGTCCGGCAGCCCGCTGTGCAGCGGCACGGCGTACGACGTGCCGCTCACGTTGGACGGTCTGCCGGTGTCGACGCGCTTGCCCTTGGGGTCGAGGACGCGCAGCGAGTCGTCGGAGGTGGCGACCTTCTCGGAGAAGGTGAGCGTGACCTGGCTGGGTGCCTTGTCGACCACCACCCCCTGGGCGGGGTCGCTGCCGGTCAGCGCGGCGTGCGCGGAGGCCGTCCCGGCACCGGCGAGGAGCATGCCGAGGACGGCCAGGAACAGCAGCGCCAGAGTCCGCACGCGGCGGGGGGTGATGGTCCGGGTCACGGTGGTCCCTCCCTCAGTGGCCGGTCGCGGGGTTGTATGTGGCCGACTTGACCGGCATCTCAACCTTGATCGGGCCGGACTTGGCGAAGTGCAGTTCGAGGGTGACCTTCTCGCCCTGCTTCGGCTTGCGCTTCAGGTTCTCGAACATCAGGTGATTGCCGCCGCTCTTGAACACGAGTTGACCGTGTGCGGGGACATCCAGGGACTTAACCTCCTCCATGGACTGCCCGACCGTCTCGTGGACGGTCACGCTGCCCGCGGCGTCGCTGGTGACGGAGGTCAGTTCGTCCTTGGTGCCGCCCTTGTTGGCGATGGTGAGGAAGCCCGCGGCCATGTCGGAGACGGGCTGGGGCATGTAGGAGGAGCTGACGGACAGGTCGGCCTTCGTGTCGCCCGAGCCGCCGCAGCCCGCCAGAGCCAGTGCTCCCGCCAGTACCGCGGCGGGGGCGACGAGGTGCCTCACGGGTTCTCCCCCTTGATGATCTTGGGGAGGTCCTTGGCGTAGTCGTCGACCTGGGCGTCCTCGCCGTAGAGGACGTAGCCGCCGTCGGTCTTCGGCGAGAACGCGATGACCTGGGTGCCGTGCACCGAGACGGTCTTGCCGGTCTTCTTGTCCTTGTGGGTCGGCTCGATGGAGATGCCGAGGGTGCGGGCGCCGGCCTGGATCGTGGCGAAGTCGCCGGTCAGACCCACGAACTGGGGGTCGATGCCCTTGAGCCACTTGCCGAGTTCGGCCGGGGTGTCACGCCGGGGGTCGGTGGTGACGAACACGACCCGCAGCTTGTCCTGTTCGGCCTTGGGCAGCTGCTTCTTGGCGACGGCGATGTTGCTCATCGTCAGCGGGCAGATGTCGGGGCAGTGGGTGTAGCCGAAGTAGATCAGCGTCGGCCGGCCCGCGGTCTCCTTGCGGAGGTCGTACTTGTCGCCCTTGGTGTCGGTGAGGACGAGGTCCGGCTTCTCGAACGGCTTGTCGAGAACGGTCGCGGCCTTCTGCGAGGTGTCCTCGGAGACCACGGCGACGGGCGAGTTGCTGTCGTCGCCGCTGCCGCAGGCGGAGAGGGTCAGGGTGGCGGCGGCGAGCAGCGCGGCCGCGACGAACGTCTTCTTGCGCATAGAAAAATGTCCCAGATGTGAGAGCTCCGGTGTGCACCGGGGGGTTGATGACCCCCCGGTGCACAACACGGAAGAACGGGCCTCAGGCGTCGCTGCGACGACGTCCGGCGAGCACGCCGTACGCCACGCCCAGCGCGCCGACGACGATGCCCACGACAGCGAGCACGCGCGCGGTGGTGTCGGTGCCGTCGGAGGCGACGGAGGTGTCGGCGGCGGTGTTCTCGGCGGTCTTGGACTCGTCGGAGGCGTCTTTGGCGGTCGAGCCGTGCGCGTGGCCGTCCTCGGAGGCGGCGGTCAGGGCGAGTACGGGGGCCGGGTTCTCGGGCTCCTGCGCGCCGTCCTTCTGCACCTCGATCCAGCGCACGACCTCGTTGTCGGAGTACGTCTGGAGGGCCTTGAAGGTCAGTTCCTCGGCGTCCTCGGGCAGGGCGCCGACGGAGACCGGGAACTTCTCGAAGTAGCCGGGTCCGATGCCCTTGCCGTCGGCGGTCCAGGTGATCTTGGAGACGGCCTCGCTGATCTTCTTGCCGTGCACCTCGAGCGGCTTGGCCAGCTTGGACTTGGTGACCTTGATGGTCCAGCCGTCCATCGGCTCCGGCAGGGCGGAGGCGAGCGGGTGGTCGGTCGGGAAGGTCACCTCCAGCTTGGTGGTCGAGGCGTCGTCGCGCTCGTTGGGGACCTTGAAGTCGACGACCGCGTAACCACCCTTGGCGGCGGTGCCTTCGGGCTGCACGCTGACGTGCGCGAACGCGGGCGCGGACAGGACGACGACGGCACAGGCGGCGAGGGCGCCGGTGGCCGCGAGACGGGAAGCCTTCATGAACGGATGCACTCCACTTCGGGTTTCGAGTGAGTTCCGGTGGTCGGAGGAGCGCGTGCGCACGGATGTCGGAACGTGCGGGCACGCGCGTGTGCCGCACGACGGCGGCCCCGACCCCACGGCTGTGGAGTGGCGGTCGCGTCGCGTCAGGCGGCGAGGGCGAGGGCGGCGGCCGGCGGGCCGCGCCTGATCACCGTGTGCTGGAGTGCGGTGGTGCGGGGCTTCGGAGGCGCGAGCAGCGCGGTGCGCGGCGGTCGCGGGCCCGCCTCGGGCGCGGCCGGGAGCCCGGCGCGCAGGGCGCGCACCAGCGCGAGCGCCGCGCGCAGGGACCGTACGAACGCGCCCTCGGCCATGGAGTGGGCCGAGAGTTCCATGAGCCGCAGCAGGGCCAGGTCACCGCGGCGCAGCAGCCAGCCGGCGGCGATCGCGGCGAGGATATGGCCGAGCAGCATCGGCAGGGACGGCAGCAGCGAGGCCGGGGAACCGGCGGCGGACAGGGCGTCCGCCCGATGGTGCATGGAGCTCATGTCCATGCTCATGGCGGTGTCCGGGGAGATCCGGGCGTCGGCGAGGAGCCTGCGGGCGTGGGCGGGGCTGATCGCCGCGGCCGTGGTCCCGCACACGAGCCGCGCCGCCCGCTCCACCAGTGAGGCGTCGGACGTCGGCGTCATGGAGGACATCGACATCGCGCCCGAGGAGACCGTCTGCTGCCCGAGCCCGAACAGCGTGTGCAGCACGGTCTGTCCGGCCGCGAGCAGTGCCGTGATCCCGGTCAGCGAGCGCACCCGTCCGGCGAGTGGTGCCGCGACCAGGACGGCCCCCAGGAACCCGGCGCCCAGCGTCCACAGTGGAACCGTGGCGCAGGAGGCGAGGGTGTGACCGCCCGCGGCCAGCACGACGCAGACCGCGGCGAACACCGCGGCCCGCAGCATCCGGAGATCGTTTCCGGAGCGCACCGTGCGCTGGTGGGGGGCAGTCATGGCGGGCTCATCATCGCACTGGCCCCCTGAGCGCCCTACGGCAGGTCCGCAAGGTTCCGAACCGACCGGAAGGTCACTCTCTGGTACGACCGGCCCGCACATACACCGATTCCGTTGAGGACGCATCGCCCATATGGGCGGCATCACGTCAACTCAGTGCTTACGCACGGGTGCGCGCGGCAATAAGAAACGGTATGTCGAGCCGCGGCCTGGAGGCTGGAGCATGAGCATCTGGTGGTCTCTCCACTTGCGGCGTGAAGCTGCGAGCGTTCCGCTCGCCCGACGCCTGCTGCTCGGCACGATGGAGACGGCGGGCGTCGACCCCGACGTCTGCTACGACCTCTCCGTCGCGCTCACCGAGGCCTGTGCGAACGCCGTCGAGCACGGCGGGGACGCGGTGCACGGCGCCTCCTCGGAGGCGTACCGGGTCACCGCCTACCTCGACGGCGAGAAGTGCCGTATCGAAGTCACCGACTCCGGCCCGGGGTTCGCCTTCCCCGCGACTCCTCGTCCCGCGCGCCCCGACGCCGAGCACGGCCGGGGCCTCGGGCTGATCCGGGAACTGGCCGACCACGTCCACATCGGCCACAAGCCGGGGCGTGCGGGCACGGTGGTGAGCTTCGACAAGATCCTCAAGTGGCGGGACGACTCACCGCTGATGGCGGTGTGAGGGGCGGCCCTCGGCTTCCCCGGCATGCACAGCTGGTTCTCATCGCCGGCGATGGCGGTGGCCCCCCGCGGATCGGCGCCCCCACCGACACGGCAAGTCCCTCGGCCTCTTCCTGAGGTACGGCGATGAGCAGCCGCGAGGACGAGACGCCGGCGCAGGCCGCGGGGACCGAGCCGACCGGGCAGCTGGCCCTCACCCCCAAGCCGGGCCCGCCCGAGCGCGAGCTCGGCGCCCGTGCCCGGTGCCGGGATCACGGTTCCCCGCGCTGGTCGGCCGAGGCGCTGGCGCCCGGCCTCGCGGCGATGGCCGCCGCCCGCCGTATCGGCGAGCTCCCCACAGCCGGGCACGATCGGCCGCTGCACCTCGGTGGGCCTGGCCGGCGGTGGCCACAAGGGCGCCCCGTGGGCCCTCGGATTCCTCGTCGCGGCGGCCGCGCTCGGCCCGAGGTTCCCTCAGGCCCCCTCCAGCACCTTGCCCAGGATGTCCAGCGCCTCCGGATACGCACGCTCCCGAGGTGTCCCGTATCCGACGACGAGTCCCTGCGGCCGCCCCTCGCCGGGCGTGTGCCAGTGGTCTCCCAGGTGGCCGACGGCGAGACCCTCGGCTTCGGCCCGCTTCAGGGCCGCCTCCTCGTCGGCGACCTCCACGAGGGCGTGCAGTCCGGCGGCGATCCCGCGCACGTCGTGCTTTCCGCCGAGCCGGTCCAGGAGCTGGTCCCGGCGTCTGCGGTATCTGAGCCGGCACGCGCGCACGTGCCGGTCGTAGGCGTGGCTGTCGATGAGTTCGGCGAGCGCCAACTGGCCGATGGACTCGGTGTGGTGGTCGCTGTGCAGCTTGGCGTCGGCGACCGCGTCGACCAGGTGCGGCGGCAGCACCATCCAGCCGAGCCGCAGCGCGGGCCCGAGCGTCTTCGAGGCGGTGCCCAGGTAGACCACCCGGCCCGGCGCCATCCCCTGGAGCGCGCCCACGGGCTGCCGGTCGTAGCGGAACTCCCCGTCGTAGTCGTCCTCGACGATCAGCCCGCCACGCGCGCGTGCCCAGTCCGTGAGCGCCCGCCGGCGCTCGGGGTGCAGCGTCACACCGGTCGGGTACTGGTGCGCCGGCGTGACCACCACAGCCTTGAGGTCACCCAACTCCTTGGCGCACACGCCCCGTTCGTCCACCGGCACCGGCACCACCCGCCCCCCGTTGCGCCGCACCACCTCCCGGTGGAACGGCAGACCCGGGTCCTCCATGGCGATCTCGGCACCGTCCAGCACACGTGTGAGCAGCGCCAGCCCCTGCACATAGCCGGAGGTGATCACGATCCGCTCGGGCGGCGCGACGACCCCCCGGGCCCGCCCGAGATACCCCGACAGCGCGGTCCGCAGCTCGATACGGCCGCGCGGATCCCCGTAGTCGTACGCCAGCAGCGGCGCCGTCGCGATGGCCCGCCGCAGCGCCCGCAGCCAGGCCGCCGCCGGGAACGCCCCGACGTCCGGACTGCCGGGCCGCAGATCAAAACGCGGGGTACGCGCGCGTGCGGCCGCTTCCGGTGCATCCGCGTCCAGGGAGGGCAACGAGGCGACCTGCGTACCGGACCCCTGCCGGGCCGTCAGATACCCCTCGGCCACCAGCTGGTCGTAGGCGGCCTTGGCGGTCCCCCGCGAGACACCGAGCTCGGTGGCGAGCCGCCGGGTGGCGGGCAGCCGCGTCCCCGGCGCGAGCCGCCCGTCCCGCACGGCGTCCCGGAGCGCCCGCTCGAGCCCGACCCGCCGCCCGTCGCCGGAATCGGGCTCGAGATGCAGGTCGATTCCGACGCCGGACCAGAAGTCGTCCACGACGACGCTCCCCCCCAGGTTGGTGAATCCAGGCACGTCAATGGCCGGGCACCTCCCTGGTACCCGGCCATCCCTCTCGTATCAGCTCTTGAGCGCGGCCATCCAGGCCTCGACCTCGTCGGACCGGCGCGGCAGCCCGTCCGACAGGTTCCGGTTGCCGTCGGCCGTCACCAGGATGTCGTCCTCGATCCGGACGCCGATCCCCCGGTACTCCTCCGGCACGGTCAGGTCGTCGGCCTGGAAGTACAGACCGGGCTCGACCGTGAGCACCATCCCGGGCTCCAGCGTCCCGTCGACGTACGACTCCACACGCGCGGCAGCGCAGTCGTGCACGTCCATGCCGAGCATGTGCCCGGTGCCGTGCAGCGTCCACCGCCGCTGCAGCCCGAGCTCCAGCACCCGCTCCACGGGCCCCTCCACGAGCCCCCACTCGACGAGCCGCTCGGTGAGCACGCGCTGTGCGGCGTCGTGGAAGTCGCGGTACTTGCCGCCCGGCTGCACCGCCGCGATACCGGCCTCCTGGGCGTCGTACACGGCGTCGTAGATCTTCTTCTGGATCTCGGTGAACCGCCCGCTGATCGGCAGGGTGCGCGTGACGTCGGCCGTGTAGTACGTGTGCGTCTCGACGCCCGCGTCCAGCAGCAGCAGGTCGCCCGAGCGCACCGGCCCGTCGTTGCGCACCCAGTGCAGCGTGCAGGCGTGCGGCCCGGCGGCGGCGATCGTGCCGTAGCCGACGTCGTTGCCCTCGACGCGCGCGCGGAGGAAGAACGTGCCCTCGATGTACCGCTCGGAGGTCGCCTCGGCCTTGTCCAGAACGCGTACGACGTCCTCGAAGCCGCGGACCGTCGAGTCGACCGCCTTCTGCAGCTCGCCGATCTCGAACTCGTCCTTGACCAGCCGCGCCTCGGAGAGGAAGACCCGCAGCTCCTCGTCGCGCTCGGCGGTGACCTTGTCGGTCAGCGCGGCCTCGATCCCGGCGTCGTACCCGCGCACGACCCGCACCGGGCCGGTGGCCTCGCGCAGCGCGTCGGCCAGTTCACGCACGTCGGAGGCGGGGATGCCGTACAGCTTCGCCGCCTCGGTGAGGGAGTGCCGGCGGCCGACCCACAGCTCGCCCTGGCCGGAGAGCCAGAACTCGCCGTTCTCCCGGTCGGAGCGCGGCAGGAGGTAGATCGTCTCCTGGTGACCGTCCGCGGTCGGCTCCAGGACCAGCACGCCGTCCTCGGTCTGGTTGCCGGTGAGGTACGCGTACTCGACGGACGCCCGGAAGGCGTACTCCGTGTCGTTCGAGCGGGTCTTCAGGTTGCCCGCGGGGATCACCAGACGCTCGCCCGGGAAACGCGCCGACAGCGCGGCGCGCCGCGCGGCGGTCTCGGCGGCCTGGGCGATCGGCTCCAGGTCACGCAGCTCCGTGTCGGCCCAGCCGGACTTCATGTTCTCGGCCAGCTCGTCGGACACGCCCGGGTACAGGCCGTTCTTCCGCTGCTTGATCGGCTCTTCGGACTCAGCTTCCGGGGTCGCCGGCGTGAGCTCGTCTGCCACGGTCATCCTCCTCGATACGGCACTGGACCCCCTCCATCGTACGGTCGTACGGAAGGGGGCCCAGGCCCTGAAGACCCTTACCGGCCGCTACTCGAAGCGAGCCGCCAGCAGCACCACGTCCTCATCGCTCTGAGCCGCGTCCCGCCCGTCCGGCAGGACCGTCCGCAGCACGTGGTCGGCGATCGCGTCCGGGTCGTGCCGCAGCGCCCTGGGCACACCGGCCGCCGCCGCGTGCAGCCGGGCGAAGGCGCGGTCGGTGGGGTCGCCGGTGCGGTGCAGCAGACCGTCGGTGTAGAGCAGCACCGTCTCGCCGCGCTCCGCCTGGAACTCCATGCTCGGCGCCTCCCAGCAGGCGAGCATGCCGAGCGGCGCGGACACGGACGTCTCCACGAACTCCGTGCGCCGCTCGCCGACCAGCAGCGGCGGGCAGTGCCCGGCCCCGGCCAGTGTGATCTTGCGCAGGGAGGGCTCGCAGTAGGCGAACAGGGCGGTCGCGGAGCGGGCCGGCTCGGTGAGGCGGAGCAGCAGCTCCAGATCGGACAGGACCGCCACCGGGTCCTCGCCCTCCATCACGGCGTACGCCCGCAGGGACGCCCGCAGCCGCCCCATCGCGGCGACCGCGCTCGGCCCGGAACCGGTCACCGAGCCGACCGCGAGACCCAGCGCGGCATCCGGCAGCGGCAGCGCGTCGAACCAGTCGCCGCCGCCGCGCGGGCCGGTGCGGTGGCGGGCGGCGAGCTGGACGCCGGCCATCCGGGGGAGCCGGGACGGCAGCAGCTCCTCGGCCATCGTCGTCATGCACGCGCGCGTGCGTTCCACCTCCACCAGCCGGGCCAGATGCTCGCCTGCGTAGCGGGCGTAGAGCCCGACGAGATGGCGCTGGCGCTCCAGCGGTTCGGCGGGCTCGTCGTAGAGCCAGACGGTGGCACCGAGACGGCCCGACTTCTCGCCGGCCAGGGGGAGGGCGTAGCAGGCGGCATAGCCGAGGCGGGCGGCCACCTCGCGGTGCCGGGGATCGAGCCCGTCCTCGGCGAAGAGGTCCGGCTGGGCGATCTCGCCGTCCCCGCCCGGCAGTCCCTCGAGGATGCGGCCGTAGGACATGGAACTGCGCGGCACCGTCTCGATGTGCCCGAGGTCGGCGCGGGCGAGGCCGAGGCCGATGGTGGTGTCCGGTCCGAGGCCGTCGACCGGTTCCAGCACGACGAGACCGCGACGGGCGCCGACGAGGGCGGCTCCGGCGCGCAGCAGTTCCGTCAGGGCGTCCGCGAGCGAGTCCGTGCGGTTCAGGCGTTCGGTGAGTTCATGGAGGGTCGTGAGGTCCGAGACCCAGCCGGCCAACCGGTCGGTGAGCAGCGCCCCCGGGGGGTTGGGCGGAGGGACCGGAGAGGTACCCGAGGCTGCGGGCGCGGGCGCGACAGTGTGTGCGGGCGACGGAACCGTTGAATCGATTCCGGCCACTTTCGAAGGGTGAGGGGCGTTCATGTCGTCCGGCTTCCCGACCGGTGCGTATTGCTCAAAAGCATCGCAAACCCCCATGTCATTCTGCGCCGCTAGCAGTGTCTCCACATGTACACGCACTCGTAAGGGGATGTCCAGCATTGTCCTGCCGGGATTCCTGGTGTCCATGGGCACCGAGTGATCCCCTTGCCTAAAAGCAAATTTGGCTTAAAACTGACTCGGGTAACGGGGTATTGCGGTCGACTGGGCTTGCTCGACGGAGCGTCACAGCGGTCGTGATGGGTACGTACTCGGAGAAGGCCAGGGGTGGTGGAGCGCCACCCGGAACCTGGTGACCGACTCCGGGCGTCTTAGCCACCGACGACCGAGCCCCATCCTCCCGTGGCGGAGGCGAAGAGAAATACGCGGGACGGCAAACGCCAGACTTCGCCACCCCCACGCCACGCCCATGCTTCTGATGGACGCAGCATGGACGAGGCCGCCGCGGATGCAGTCAACGTTCGGCCCATAGGGGTTCCCCTTGCCCGGGGCAGGGGTGTGATGCGCCAACAGGTACGCACAGTGAAGTGATCGACACATGGTGTGATGTGGCCCCCACGGTGTTGCCAGCGGTGCAACGGAAAGGAACGAGCGCTCATGCGCGAGATCCTCGGAAGGCGACGCAGGCTCCTGTCCAAGCGCAGCGACGGAAGGCCTGAGTTGATCAGCGCGGCCCTGACCTTCGCGACGGAATGGCAGTGGCCCGTACTCCCGGGTGTGGCGGCGGACCCGCAGGCGCGTTCCCGCTGCGGCTGTCCCGACGCGGAGTGCACGGTGCCCGGCGCACATCCCTTCGACCCCGGCCTCCTCGCGGCCACCACCGACGCCCGCATGGTGCGCTGGTGGTGGAGCAACCGCCCGGCCGCGCCCGTCATCCTGGCCACCGGCGGCAAGGCGCCCTGCGCGGTGAGCATGCCGGCCCTCGCCGCCTCGCACGCCCTCACCGCGCTCGACCGCCTGGGCATGCGCCTCGGCCCGGTCGTCGCCTCGCCGAGCCGCTGGGCGATCCTCGTGAAGCCGTACACCATGGAGCAATTGGGCGAGCTTCTCTACGCCAAGGACTTCGTCCCCGGCTCCCTCCGCTTCCACGGCGAGGGCGGCTATGTGGCCCTGCCTCCGTCCGAGACCGGCGAGGGCGAGATCCGCTGGGAGCGCGCGCCCCTGCCCGGCTCCGCCTCCCCCTGGGTCCCCGATGTCGAGGCCGTGGTGGACGCGGCCGTCGAGGCCCTCACTCGTACGGGTGTGAGCGCCCCCGAGTTGTAGGGGTCTCCGGCGCGCGCGGGACGGCACGCGCGCGCGTGCTCGTTATCTTCCGCACATGCTGCATGATCCTGGGGGACACCCCCCAGACCCCCGAATCCGTCTGCTCGCCATGGCGGGCGTAGTGGTGTGCGCAGTCGTGCTGCCGCTGGCCGTGGCATCCGCGGGACCGGCGGGCGACGAGGGGCACACCGTGGTGCGTGCCCCCGCGCGCGCATCCGTACGTGCCTCCCCGCATCCCCAGGACGCCAAGGCGCCCTCCGGCACGCCCGCCCTCCCCCACGCCCGAACAGCCTCACGCGGGGGCACTCCCACCCCCGTGCTGCTCGATCTCGGCCTGGACACAGCCGTCCGCTGCGGCCCCGAACTCACCTCCCCCGAAGGCGTCGAGGCGCAGACCTGTGTGCTCACGCAGGGCGAGGACACCTGGGCGCGCACCTACTACCGCAATGTGACCGGCAAGGCCCTGGACTCCGCACTGAGTCTCATGGGGCCCGAGGGCCGCACCGTGCAGCTGAGCTGCGCCGTGGGCGCCGAGGACGAGCCGGGAATGTGCGAGACACCGCGGCAGCACACCCGGGGCGCTCTGGACGCCTACACGGCGGTCGCGGAGTTCGCGGGGCGGGCGGGGCGCGGTCCGCTGCTGCTGCGCTCGGGGAGCAACTCCGGGAAAAACACCGGTAGTTGACGGGTCAACCCGTTCCGTAAAGGAATCGCGCGCATGAAAAGACCCGGTTGCTGGCGACGGGGGATGCACCAGCAACCGGGCTACTGGAACGGTAACAAGAGATCCGCGGTTCGCAAATTCGATCCGGGCTTTCCAGTCACGTATTTGCTTGTTCCCAGCGGGACTTGTGAGCGGAGTCACCGATTCCGAAAGCCCGGGTTCGGCTGACCGGTCGGTCAGTCGAACCCGCGCTCTTCGCTCTTCGTCAACTGAGCGTGACCTGCCGGTTGGTGAGGCCGCCGCGCGCCCGGCGCTCGTCGGCCGTCAGCGGTGCGTCCGAGGCGAGGGCCGTCGCGAGGCGCTCGGCGAACTCGGCCGCCGGCTTCTCGACGTCGTCCGCGCCGACCGCGCTCGGCAGGTCCCAGACCGGGACGGTGAGCCCGTGAGCGCGGAAGGAACCCACGAGGCGTGTGCCTTCACCGAGGTTCGACCGGCCCGCCGCGTGCAGCCGCGCGAGGGCGTCCAGAAGCTGCTCCTCCGGGTGCGGCATGACCCAGCGCAGGTGGTTCTTGTCCGGCGTCTCGCACCAGTACGCGGCGTCCACGCCGGTGAGCTTCACGGTCGGAATGGCCGCGGCGTTCGCCCGCTCCAGGGAGGCGGCCACCTCCGGCGTGGCGTTCTCGGAGTCCGGGACCCAGAACTCGAAGCCGCTGTGCACAACTGGCTCGAACGCGCCTTCGGGATCGAGCAGATCCTGCAGCCGCGGACCGTCGGCCGGAGCGCGCCGGCCCTCGACCGGGGTGCCGGGCTCCGCGGTCAGCGCGCGCTGGAGGGTGTCGGCGAGGTCGCGGCTGATGTCGCCGGACGCCGTGTCGTTCTGCAGCCCCAGCAGCACCGAGCCGTCGTCGCGGCGCAGGGCCGGCCAGGCCATCGGCAGCACCGTCGCCAGCGTGAGGGACGGGACGCCCTCGGGCAGGCCGCCCTTCAGGGGCAGATCCACCGTGGCGGCCGGCACCAGCTCACGCAGTGCCACCCAGTCGCACTCGCCCGGGAGTCCCTCGAAGGGACGGTGCACCAGCTCGGTCACCGCGTGCGCGGCGGCCCGTCCGTGACAGGCCTTGTAGCGGCGGCCACTGCCGCACGGGCACGGCTCGCGCGCGCCGACGACCGGGACCTCCCCCTGAGTGATCTGCGGGCGCTTGGCCTTCGTCTGGGGTCGCTTCTTGGCCATCGTGGGTGTCTCCCGGTTACGGCTCGTCTGGTACGGCGGGAGCCTAGCCGTTCACGCCGCGCGCCACGGGGACCTGTGGACAGCCAGGTGTTCAGTCCAGGTCGTCGAACGCGTCCGCGAAGTCCAGGCCCGGCATGGCCGGGATCCTCGACACCGTCGGCGCGGTGACGCGCGTAGCGAAGTCGTCGCGCCGCAGCCGGGCGTCCGGGTCGTGGACGTCCTTGTGCACGACGACCCACACGGTGACCTCGCCGCGGGCGTCGTCCCGTACGCCCCAGTCGTCGGCCAGCGCGGTGATGATGTTCAGCCCGCGGCCGCCGTGCGCGGTGACCGAGGGCGTGGCCGGAGCCGGGCGGGTGGGCCCGCCGCCGTCCGTGACCTCCACCGTGAGCCGGCCGCTCGGGTCCACCCGCCATGCGGCCCGGACGTCTCCGTCCCCGGCCAGGGCATCGCCCAGTGGCCGGCCGTGCTTGCACGCGTTGCTCAAGAGTTCGGAAAGAATGAGTACGGCATCGTCGATCACGGCGTCCGACACGCCGCCCGAGCGCAACTGCTCGCGCATCCGGTGTCGCGCCTCCCCCACGCCCGCAGGGCCATGGGGTACGGCCATGCTCGACGACGTGGGCACCTCCTGTGCCACCACCAACGCCACCCCCGAGACCTCCTTTGCCCCACGCCACGGTGTGGATGCCCCATTGGCCTGTACCGGAAACCGGCCAATCCACGTTCAGTGACGCATTCGCAACGATCGAATACGGAGCGAATGCGCCGGGGCACTCCCTGTAGCCGTGTGGCTGGATTTCGACTGTGGCCGAGTTGGAGGATGGTGCCCCAGTGGCCGGTGGGTCAAGGGTTCTTCACAGGTCTTTACCGGTGACGAACGGTGACGAACCGTGGTGACGAACAGTGAGGAAACGCCTCTCAGCGGCCGAGCTGACGCAGAACCGCACGTGGGCGGTTGGTGATGATGGCGTCGATGCCCAGGTCGACGCAGAGGTCCACGTCCTCGGGCTCGTTCACCGTCCACACGTGCACCTGGTGGCCGGCCGCCTTCAGGCGCTCGATGTACGCGGGGTGGTTGCGCACGATCCGGATCGAGGGGCCCGCGATCCGGACACCCGCCGGCAGCCGTCCGTCGCGCAGTCGCGGCGAGACGAACTGGAGCAGATAGACCGTCGGCAGGGTCGGTGAGGCGGCACGCACGCGATGCAGCGAGCGCGCCGAGAAGCTCATCACGCGCACGGGCGACTCGGCGGCCGAGGCCGGGGCGTCCAGCCCGAACCGTTTCAGCAGCACCAGGAGCCGCTCCTCCACCTGCCCCGCCCACCGCGTCGGGTGCTTGGTCTCGATCGCCAGCTCCACCCGCCGCCCCGCGTCGGCGACCAGCTCCAGCAGCCGCTCCAGGGTCAGGACGGAGGTGTCCTCCCGGTCCTCGGGCCGGAACTCCCAGTCGGGCTCCTCGTCGCGCGTGCGCCACAGCTCCCGCGTCTTGCGCGAACCGAAGTCCAGGGCGGCGAGATCCGCGAGCTCCAGCGCGGAGACCGCGCCCCGGCCGTTGGACGTGCGGTTGACGCGGCGGTCGTGGACGCACACGAGATGGCCGTCCGCCGTCAGGCGTACATCGCATTCGAGGGCGTCCGCACCGTCCTCGATCGCCTTCTTGTATGCGGCCAGGGTGTGCTCCGGGGCCTCTTCGGAGGCTCCGCGGTGGGCGACGACTTGAATCCGGTGCCGGCGTGCGTGGGTCACCGCGTCATGGTGCCACCGCAGCGGGGTAGTCGTGCGATCGGAGGAGCATAGATTGCGCCCCTTTTGCCTGTCATGGCCTATATAAAGAATGGCCCCGGACCCACAGGCACCGCTTATGGTGCCCTGACGGCTCATGGGAAAAGCTGACGGCATACAAAAGAACATGCACAGCTGCATCGCGCCGGACCGTCGACCAACGTGAACGAGCGTGACCGAGTGCGACCGAGAACAACAGCCGTGGACCGAGGAGAGAAGCTGTGAGCACCGAGAACGAGGGCACCGCGGTACCCCCGGCCCCGTCCGCACCCCCCGTGCCGGTGGACGCTCCCACTCCCTCGGCACCCGCCGCCCCCGAGGGGAGCGACCACACGGCCCCGCTTCCGCCCGTACCTCCGAGCGCCCCCGGCGCGCAGGAGCACACGCAGGAGCAGCAGGCACCCGCGGGCCCGGCCCCGGACGCCTCCTGGCCGCCCCCGGTCATGCCCTCCTACTCCGACGGCGGCGCCGGCGGCGCGGGCTCCGGCTGGGGCTCCTCGTACCAGCAGCAGCCCGCACCGAAGTCCGGTCGCGGCGGTCTCGTGGCCGCGATCCTGGTGGCCGCGCTGGTCGCCGGCGGCCTGGGCGGCGGCCTCGGCTACACGCTGGCCAAGAACAACGACGACAACACCGCTTCCACGACGGTCTCCGCCTCCACCAGCGGCGGCGCCGTCAAGCGGGACGCGGGCACGGTCGCGGGCGTGGCCGCCAGGGCGCTGCCGAGCACCGTCACCATCGAGGCCGAGTCCACCAGCGGCGAAGGCGGCACCGGCACGGGCTTCGTCTTCGACACCCAGGGCCACATCGTCACCAACAACCACGTCGTCGCGGACGCGGTCGACGGCGGCAAGCTGACGGCGACCTTCCCGAACGGCAAGAAGTACGACGCCGAGGTCGTCGGCCACGCCCAGGGCTACGACGTGGCGGTCATCAAGCTCAAGAACGCCCCGTCGAACCTCAAGCCCCTGGCCCTGGGCGACTCCGACAAGGTGGCCGTGGGCGACTCGACGATCGCCATCGGCGCCCCCTTCGGCCTGTCCAACACGGTCACGACGGGCATCATCAGCGCGAAGAACCGCCCGGTGGCCTCCAGCGACGGCTCCGGCAGCAGCAGTGCGTCGTACATGAGCGCCCTGCAGACGGACGCCTCGATAAACCCGGGAAACTCCGGCGGCCCACTGCTCGATGCGTCGGGCAACGTCATAGGCATCAACTCCGCGATCCAGTCCACCGGCAGCGGCGGCCTCGGCGGCTCCAGCCAGTCCGGCTCGATCGGCCTGGGCTTCGCCATCCCGATCAACCAGGCCAAGTACGTGGCCCAGCAGCTGATCAAGACCGGCAAGCCGGTCTACGCGAAGATCGGCGCGTCCGTGTCCCTTGAGGACTCCTCGAGCGGCGCGAAGATCACCGAGCAGGGCGCCGGCGGCTCCGCGGCGGTCGAGTCCGGCGGCCCCGCCGACAAGGCCGGCCTCAAGCCCGGTGACGTGATCACCAAGCTGGACGACCACGTCATCGACTCCGGTCCCACCCTGATCGGCGAGATCTGGACGCACAAGCCCGGCGACCAGGTCACGATCACCTATGAACGCGACGGCAAGTCCCACACGGTCCAGCTCACCCTGGGCGCGCGGCAGGGCGACAGCTGACACAGGCGCTGACCGACCCGTTACTCTTGTCCCCGCGCCGCGATCAGTGGGCGGCGCGGGGAGGCGTGCCCGAGCGGCCTAAGGGAACGGTCTTGAAAACCGTCGTGGCAGCGATGTCACCGTGGGTTCAAATCCCACCGCCTCCGCGCAGGTCATAGACGTGCTGGTCAGAAGGGGTGTCTCGTGCTGAGGCACCCCTTTGGCGTGGGTCCTGTCTCACCTTGATCCGGCCCTGTCGCTTTGTTGATCAGCGCGTGTGGACCAGGCGTGGACCAGCCGGTCTGTGGTGCAGATGCTTGACGTCTGCCAGCTGGTCAGGGGATATGCGGCCGTGAACGACATCAGGCGCTTTCGCGCAGTCGATGATCGGCCGTTGGCGCACCATCGACGGATCCCAGGTGCTGGCATGTCAGTGACAACGGTAGGGAAGGTGTGTACGTACTTCCAGTTCTCGGCTTTGTGCCTACGCGGCCGGAACCCGGCGAAGGGGAGTCTTCGTCTCCTCTTCATGTCGATCTGAAGAGAGACGCGTCGGGTACGTCGGCCCATGCCAAACGGGGGAACGATGACGAGTGGTACGCAGCCGGGAACGCTGATCGGTGGCCGGTACAGGCTGGACCATCGGCTAGGCGTCGGCGGGTTCGGCCAGGTCTGGCGGGCTCACGACACAGCTCTGGGCGTGGACGTGGCGGTGAAACAGGTCCATCTGGGCAGCACGCTGCCGGACAAGGAGCGCGCGGAACTACTGGCCCGCGCGGGAAGAGAGGCGCGCAACGCGGCCCGGCTGCGGGATCACCCCCATATTGTCACCGTGCATGACGTGGTCGAGGTAGACGAAGTCCCCTGGATCGTCATGCAGTTGGTGGAGGGGCACTCGCTCGCGGAGGAGCTGAAGGAACGCGGCCCGCTGGGGATCGAGCGGGCCGCTGCGGTCGCCCGGGCACTGCTCGGCGCCCTGGAGGCGGCTCACAGGGCAGGTGTGGTTCACCGGGACGTGAAGCCGGCCAACGTGATGCTCGCCGACACCGGAGAGGTGCTCCTCGCGGACTTCGGGATCGCCGTCGGGCAGACCGATCCACGCCTGACGGCGACCGCTCTCGTCATCGGGTCGCCCGGCTTCATAGCCCCCGAGCGGCTTCACGGCGCGCAGAGCGACGGCCGGGCCGACCTGTTCTCACTGGGCGTGACGCTGTACGCGGCGGTGGAGGGCGCGATGCCGTTCCCAACGGGGAATCCCACCGCCGCCCTGACCGAGCCCCCTCGCCCACCGGTGAACGCCGGTCGGCTGGCCGTTCTCATCACCGGTCTGCTGGAGAAGGACCCCTCCCAACGCCCCACCGTCTCAGAGGCGTTGGGGATGCTCACTAAGCCTCCCGAGCCTCCAGAGCCCCCTGTCAAAGGGCCGTCCAAGGAGCCGGTACCACCCCAGCCCGCGACATTCACCAACAGCCGAGCCGAGCTGAAGAAGGCATATGACGAAGATCCCTTCGGCGGCTCCGCGACCTATGGCGTGGGGTGTACAGGAATCCTCCTCGGCGGCCCCGTCGTCAGTCTCGTCTGGGCCGAACACTCTCCCTCGAATTCGGCAGGGACCTTCGTCGGGCACATGTTCATCGGCTGGGTTGCACTGACAGTGGTGTTCGGTTGCGTCTCATGGCTGGTGGGTTGGTGGCGGGGATGGCGTGATCTTTCGGATGTGGTCACCATCCACGACGACAACATCACCTTCAGCCGCTGGGTGAGGGAGAACCGGAAGCTCAAGAACTTCACGGTCCGATGGGACACGTTGGAAGCCATCACCGTCGAAAGGAACGCGGCTGGCAAGCATGAGGTCGTCGCATGGTTCCACAAGACGAACGAGCCGACGTCCAAGTGGCTGGTCGCAAACGGGGTCAGCACCCGTCAGGGCGGTGGTTTCAAGCTCTACGGACTCGACTCCGCCAGCAGTGTCGATCCCAAGCGGTTCCAAAGCAGGCTGAAGAAGTCTGCCGGGCCGCGATATGGCACCCCACAGAGCTCCCAGCGTTCCTGAACAGGGAGCGATGTGACGCGTTCGGAGACCCGTCAACTTACGAAGATGCGTCGCCTCCACATGCTGATTGCCAGTGAGGGCGACGCGTAAGTAACTCACATCGTGGCGGCGTGATCTGGCCTGGCCGGACTACTCTTCGTCTGCTGCTTCCAGAGCCCGCTCGATCTGTTCGTTCGAGTGCCGCTGGTTGCGGTGAATCGTACGCCGCCATGGCGTCCCAGCTGGCCGCCGCCGAACACTCCTTGGCCGACGAGTACGAGCGGCTGGCCGTAGGACAGCCGTCGCAGGCCGACGAGTACCAGCGTCGCGCACAACAGGCTCGCCTTACCGCGACCAACCTCCGGCCCGCGAAGCCGACCGGTGACCAGGACACCGATTGACCCGGTCAGCCCGCAGTACGCCATATGGTGAACACCAAGCGGCAGAGAAGCCGAGGTCTTCGGCGTCGGCGCCGGTGAGTGTCTAAGTGCGTGACAACGCCGACGAACAGCGGCGGACGAGCGCGGACGTCTGCGGACTATCAGCGCAGGCAGGAGGCACGCTGCCCCCAAGGCACCGCCCCTACCCAAGTTGCTTCGGGACGATGAGGTCGTGAGCTAAAGGCCGTCGCGCTCGATCAGGGAGCCGTCAGGGCCCATGGTGAAGAAGCGCGGCGGACCCATGGTTTCCCTGATCTTTTGCAGCGCCGCTTCCCGTTCCGCGGGGTCATGGCCGAGCGGATCCCGGACCCGGAAGCCGTGCAGTCGGATGCTGTCCGTGTCGATGTCGCCGGGCTCTGGGTGGCCCTCCAGTACGAAGCCGCACAGTGCTCGCAGTGCGTCTTCGCCCAGTTCCAGAGGGTGGAACGGCAGTGGGTACGGCTCTTCGTCCTCGTCCGGCCAGGGCATGACGTCGGGCGGGCGGTTTCCAGCCCAGTAGGGCAGTTCGAAGGGGAGAGGTTCGCCGATGTTCTCGATGATGCCGCTGTTGGGGGACAGGCTCAGGGAGCGGACGAGTCGGCCGTCCTCCCACACGGCGAACGCGAGCCAGTCCACGACGCTGTGCATCGCGTGCAGCACGAGCCGTCGGCCGGCGCTTGCCGCCACGAGGTGTTCCGGGAGCTCGGAGGGAAAGTCGATCATCACCCTCTGGTCGCCGATGACCTCGACGCCGGGCCAGCTCGCCGCGTACGCCGTCCCCTCCGGGGGGTACACGCCGTCCCAGAGAGTCGAGCCCTCGCTCTCCTGTATCTCCCAGCCCGGGTAGAGCCGCCGCATCAAGTCGGCCGTGCGTGCGAGGTCCGCTGTGCCCGCTTCGCGCAGCAGCCCCGGCACGTCGCCGTCTGCGTAGACCAGAAAGCCCGTCTTCGCTCCCAAAGCCCCTCCCCAGGACGTTGCCCTTGTTGGCGAAACGCCACCGTAGCCGCGCCCACTGACAACGGGAGGCCGGGCCGTCTCTGGGCCGTCCGAGGGTCGCCGAGGCCGACCAATGGCGACCGACAGTGACAGCCGAGCCGCAGACGCCCACGTCGGAACCCCAGGTCACAGCCCCCCGACCGAACGGGTTTCCTTCAGGGGGTAGCCGTCAGGCAAGATGGGGCGCTTCTTTCCGCCCGACAGCCGCGCTGTCTGGCATGTCGGGGGGACTTCCGTGATCACCGCTGTTTCGGACGGGCACGAATCGGCCTACCAGCTCCAGACGAGTCTGCTCACGCTGATCTTTGGCATAGCGCTTATCGGTGTCGGGCGGATGCTGCGGCGGACCGGACGGCTACCTGCGTATCTCGACTTCAGACAGAAGGCATCGGGCTCGCTGGTGCCGCAAGAGGGCAGGAGTGCCGGCGTCGGGAGGCTCGGCGCAGCCATGATCGCCACAGGTGGGTTCTTCCTCTTCGGTACGGTCTGCCTCCTGCTCGGCGCGCTGGGAGTGCTCGGTCCCTGATTTCCGTGCCCGTGGGCCATGTGTGGGCCAGCAGCACCCTCACGGGAGTCGAAACCGCCCCTGACCAGGACGCACGTACCGCACGCTTGGCGGTCTTGAAAACCGTCGTGGCAGCGATGTCACCGTGGGTTCAAATCCCACCGCCTCCGCGCAGACCGTAGACGTGCTGGTCAGATGGGGTGTCTCTCGCCGAGGGGCACCCCATCCGCGTGGGCCCTCTCTCGCGACCGAGGGAGTACGCCTGAGGTTGCGCTTGAACACCTTCATGAACGTTCTCCTGATCGGGCGCCCGGCGTCGTGCGCCCGGCTCGTGCGCCCGGCGTCCGACCCGAGAATCAGTGCCGACGAGTTGTCCGGACAGTGGTGACATGGCCCCAGTCGATTACCTGACCTGCGGTCAACGGACGTGCCGTCAGCCGGAGTTCGGGCTTCGGCTGCGGCCCACCGTGGCGAATGGTGGCGAATAGCCGTATCCGCGAAATCCGCCAAGTCGTGCGCGGTAGCGTCCGCCGCAGCGACTCGGTTCCGCCCCTCTGCGTCTCTCCTGCTCAGCCGCGAGCAGGGGGAACCGGGAGAGGCGGGAGGTGAGTTGATGGACCAGTCGAAGGGGCCCGTGTGGTTCCGGCGGCATCAGTGGTGGATCCGGCTGGCGCTGGAAACCCTGGCTGTGACTGGGACGATCGTGGGCTGTGTGGTGCCACTCGTGCGCTGAGGCGTGAACGAGTGGCGGTCCGGTCGGAAGGGGCTCCTGTGTGGGCCCGGCCGATCCATACCCGACCGGGCCCACCGCCCGCGTGGCCGACCCGGCTCCGGAAGCCCCCGGGGCCGGGTCGTTGCCTACACGGGAGTCATCGGAGCCCCCGCGCGACGCCATGTGCAGGGGGCGCCCAGCGCTCATCCGCGCCACGCCAATGTAGCGAGCGGCTTGATCCAGAGGATCGTTCAGGCGAAGGAATCTCCATCCTGTTAGTCACCGTTAACAGGATGAAGTCGCAGGTCAGACGCGGTCAAGCTGGCGAATCCTGGCGAAGTTCGTGATCATGCACGGGTGGTCGGTGCGTCGTGTGAGCGGGATACCGGCCGGGACTACAGCTCGCAGTCCCGTGCCAGCCCCTCCCAGTCCACCCCCCGCAACGAGCCCTCCGCATCGCACTCGCACGGCACCCGGGCACTCGGCTGGAACCAGATGACCGTCAGGGCCGAGCGGTACAGGACCGGGTCGTGGGACGGGTCCAGAGCCGAGGAGCGGAAGGAGCCGACGCAGGCGACGGACGGGAGGACCTCGACGGGGCCGAAGGCGCCCGCGTACTGGTCCGGGTATTCGCGCGGGGGCGCCACGAGGTGGACCGGGTGGGCGGGAGACGTGCGTGCGGCGGCGCCGAGCAGGCCCTCGATCACCATGTCGTTGACCGGCTTGCAGGGGTAGCCCGGCCAGTCCTCGGGCATTCCTCCGTACGTCGACGACAGCCGCAGCTCGGCGAGGTCGACCGGGCGGCCGGAGGAGAGGACCACGCGGGCCAGCGACATGGTCCGCGCTCTGGGGCGGTGGTGCATGGACGTCCTCTGCTCATGTGCTCCATGGTTCGTCCGGCCTCACGGCCGGTGCCCGGTCATCCGGGCTGCCGACGCGATCGTCGCCCGTGCCTCGCGTTCCGACAGGCCGGTGTTGAGTGCCGCGTCCAGTAAGGGGGCGACCAGGGCCGGACCGATGCCGTTCTCGTAGGCGCGGCAGGCGGCCCAGAACAGGCGGGTGTTGCGCTGTCCCTCGTGCGCGGCGAGGACGAACTGGACGAGGCCCTGGCCGTGGTCGCCCGCCGACGGGTGCGTCGAGGGGTGGACCGGGCGCGGTGGTGGAAGCAGGAGCCGCAGGAGGGCCGGCGGGCAGCTGGCGGGCGCGAGCTGGGCCGTTCCGGGTGCCGCCGTGTAGACGCCGTGGTCGGTGCGGGAGCCGGGGCCGACGAGGTAGCCGCCGGCGCCGCGGATGTCGATGCCGGGGGCGAGGCGGCCGGCGGAGTTGGGGACGGCGGCGTCGGGCGGGCCGCTCAGCCAGAGATGGCGGCCGCCGCTGGGAGTGAGGACGACGACCGTCTCGGGGATGGTGAAGAGGTGGCGCAGGGCGAGTTCGCGCAGGGCCGCCGAGGAGTCCGTACCGGATTTGGTGTCGAGGTCGACGCCGATCAGGTGGTGGGGCGGAAGGCCGCAGGCGATGCCGTAGCCGGTCGCCCAGGGGGCCGCGGCGAACAGTTCGCGGATGCGTGCCGGGTCGGTCGAGGCGTCGTACACCCCGTGTCCGAGGCGGCCGCACTCGCCGTGGCAGGCCTGGGGGGCGGGGTCGTCGCGGTGGGGGGAGCGCAGGGCCGGGAGTTTCGTCCGGGACAGGGGGATGACGGCCAGTCCGCGCTCGGCGGCTGACAGGGCGTGTGCGAGGGCCAGCGTCGTGGCCTGCCGGTCGGTGGTGGCCATGCCTCTATGTTCGTACACACGTTCGAAAAAGGGAAGAGGGGCAGGGCTCGACGCGCCGGGGCGCGGAGGTTGGCCGGAATAGTGCCGGGCCGCCGCACCCCTTGCGGCGCTTGGGATGGAAGTGTCCTGACTGTCCCGACCTGGGTGTTGGAAGTCGCGATAGGGGTTTATCGATATGTCGTAGCACTTGAGGAGGAATCGTGCGTTCCGGTGTGGTTCGCCGGGGTTCGATGGGCAACTCTGATCTTGCGACGTCGTGCACAGCACCGAGGCGGTCGGCCAACTGCCTTGGTATCAGCCGTACTTCACGTTGGTGTTCTGGAGGAACAACATGGCAAGCATCCGTACCGCCCGCGTCATCGCCGCCGTCTCCGCCCTTCCGCTGGCAGCCGCACTCTTCGCCGGCGTCGCGGCGGCGGACAACGGCGCCATCGCGGACAACGGATCGAACGCGGGTGTCGTCAGTGCCGTCGGCAGCGGTGTGGGACTCGACAACAACGGCAACTCCTCGACCACACAGCAGAACGCGGTCGGCTCCGGTGCCTCGAACCAGAGCAACACCGCCCAGGTCAAGGGCTCCGCGTTCACGGCCGTCAACCAGGGGAACAAGAACGTGGCCATCAACTTCACCGAGCTGTGGTGAGCCGGTTCGCCTGACTCGCAAGGTCAGGTGTGCTCAGGGGTGCAAGGGCGTCTGCGCGGCGGTACTTCGGTGCCGCCGCGCAGGCGTTTTCGCGTCCGGGGCGCCGACCTTGACAGTGCACTGCATCTGACGGACAGTCAGAAACTCTGGCGGGGAACGACGGAACCCGCTCGGCGGCCACGGTGTACCAGAAGTGTCGGTGAGTTGGGCGAGGCAGGAGACGGCGAGGGGGCGACGTTGAGCGAGGACGAGCTCGGGGCACGGCTCAAGGCCTACGAGGGGCGGCCCGCCGCCGTGTCCGGCAGAGGCAGGGATCCCGTCAACGCGCCCATGATCCGGCACTGGTGCGAGGCGATGGGCGACACCAGTCCGGCCTATGCGGGCCCCGACGCCATAGCTCCTCCCACCATGCTCCAGGCATGGACCATGGGCGGTCTCTCCGGCCACGAGGGACGCACGGGGGACTACGACGAGCTGCTCGATCTGCTCGACGAGGCGGGCTGCACCTCGGTCGTCGCCACCGACTGCGAGCAGGAGTACCTGCGTCCCCTGCGCCCAGGGGACGAGATCACCTTCGACACGGTGATCGAGTCGGTGTCCGAGCGGAAGACGACGAAGCTGGGCACGGGGTACTTCGTCACCACGCGGACGGACGTCCGGGCGGGCCCCGCCCTCGTGGGCACGCACCGCTTCCGCATCCTCAAGTACGCCCCCGCACGCCGGAGGAAGCCCGAGCAGCCGGCCCGGCGCCCGCGCCCCGTCGTCAACCGTGACAACGCCGGCTTCTGGGAAGGAGTCGAGCGCCACCGGCTGCTCATCCAGCGCTGCACCGACTGCGCGACCCTCCGCTTCCCCTGGCTGCCGGGCTGCAACAAGTGCGGCGGACCGGACTGGGACACGGTCGAGGCGAGCGGCGAGGGCACGGTGTACTCGTACGTCGTCATGCACCACCCACCCTTCCCGGCCTTCTCCCCGCCCTACGCGGTCGCCCTCATAGAACTCGCCGAGGGCGTACGGATGATCAGCGACGTGGTGGGAGTGCCCTACGACAAGGTGCGCATCGGAATGCCGGTGCGGCTCGCATTCCAGGTGTACGACGAGGAGTTGGTGCTGCCGGTGTTCCGCGCCCGGGAGGAGAAGGCCGTATGAGGGCCGGTGAGAAGCTGCCGCCGCTGGAGATCCCGGTCACCCGCACCCTGATCGTGGCCGGCGCCATCGCCTCCCGCGACTACCAGGACGTGCACCACGACGCCGAGCTGGCCCGGCAGAAGGGCTCCCCGGACATCTTCATGAACATCCTGACGACGAACGGCCTGGTCGGCCGCTACATCACCGACCACTTCGGCCCGACGGCGGTCCTGCGCACCGTGGCCATACGGCTGGGAGCGCCCAACTATCCCGGGGACACGATGGTGTTGACGGGGACGGTGGAGAAGGTCGTCGAGCAGGCGGACGGCGACACGGCGACGGTCCGGGTGGTGGGGGCGAACGGCATCGGCAGCCATGTCACGGGCACGGTGACGGTCACCGTCCCCGCCGCGGGCCCGGGGGGTGCCGGATGAGCGTCCGCACCCGGGACGGCCTCGGCGGCCGGGCCGCGATCGCCGGTATCGGGGCCACGGAGTTCTCCAAGGACTCGGGGCGCAGCGAGCTGCGGCTGGCCGCGGAGGCGGTGCGGGCCGCGCTGGACGACGCGGGTCTGACCCCGGGGGACGTGGACGGACTGGTCACGTTCACGATGGACACCAGCCCGGAGATCACCGTGGCCCAAGCCTGCGGGATCGGTGAACTGTCCTTCTTCTCCCGTGTCCACTACGGCGGTGGCGCGGCCTGCGCGACCGTCCAGCAGGCGGCGCTCGCGGTGGCGACGGGCGTTGCGGAGGTCGTGGTCTGCTACCGCGCGTTCAACGAGAGGTCGGGCCGCCGCTTCGGCTCCGGGGTGCAGCACCGGGAGCCGTCGGCGGAGGGCGCGGCACTCGGCTGGTCGCTGCCGTTCGGGCTGCTGACCCCGGCCTCCTGGGTGGCGATGACCGCGCAGCGGTATCTGCACACCCACGGGCTGACCCCGGAGGCTTTCGGGCAGGTCGCGGTGGTCGACCGCAAGTACGCGGCGACGAACCCGGCGGCGTACTTCCACGGCCGTCCGATCACCCTCGCCGATCACGCGGCCTCGCGCTGGATCGTCGAGCCGCTCAGACTCCTGGACTGCTGCCAGGAGACCGACGGCGGCCAGGCGATCGTCGTCACCTCGCTGGAGCGGGCCCGCGATCTGCCCCGTCCGCCGGCCGTCATAGCGGCGGCCGCCCAGGGCGCCGGCCGCGCGCAGGAGCAGATGACGAGCTTCTACCGCGACGACCTGACGGGCCTGCCGGAGATGGGTGTGGTCGCCCGGCAGCTGTGGCGTACCTCCGGGCTGACACCGGCCGACATGGATGTGGCGATCCTGTACGACCACTTCACGCCGTTCGTGCTGATGCAGCTGGAGGAGTTCGGGTTCTGCGGGAAAGGGGAGGCGGCTGACTTCGTGGCCGGGGAGTCGTTGCCGATCAATACGCACGGAGGGCAGCTGGGGGAGGCCTACCTGCATGGGATGAACGGGGTGGCGGAGGGGGTGCGCCAGCTGCGCGGGACCGCCGTGAACCGCATACCGGGGGCGGGACGGGTCCTGGTCACCGCAGGAACCGGGGTGCCCACATCCGGCCTGGTCCTGACCGCGGACGGCTGAGCGGCCGGGTCCGGGAGCGCGGGAGGCGGGGCGACCCCCAGGGGTCATCCCGCAGTACCCCGGGGCCGCTCGTCCACCTACAGGAGGTGCAGCTGCCTCCACCCCTACAACCTGAGGCGGACTCGGCTTCGGGACCTGCGGCCGATGAGCCGGAGGCACCCTCGCTCATAGCGTGGAGCCATGACCACACCCGTCTGCACCAGCGCTTCGACCGCTGCCGAACCGGCGGCGCTGACCCTCCCGTATCCGTCGTTCGCGTCGTACGTGAGGGCCCGGCAGCCGGTGCTGCTGCGTACCGCCCGGTCGCTGACCGCGAACCCGAGCGACGCGGAGGACCTGCTGCAGACCGCGCTCACCAAGACGTATGTCGCCTGGGAGCGGATCGAGGACCACCGTGCGCTCGACGGCTATGTGCGCCGGGCGCTGGTCAACACGCGGACCTCGCAGTGGCGCAAGCGCAGGGTCGACGAGTTCGTGTGCGAGGAGCTGCCCGAGCCGGAGCCCCTGCCCGGCGGGGACGACCCGGCCGAGCAGCAGGCGCTGCACGACGCGATGTGGCGGGCGATCATGAAGCTGCCCGCCCGGCAGCGGGCGATGGTCGTCCTCAGGTATTACGAGGACCTGAGCGAGGTCCAGACGGCCGAGGTGCTCGGCGTGTCGGTGGGTACGGTGAAATCGGCGGTGTCGCGTGCGCTGGGCAAGCTGCGCGAGGATCCCGAGCTGGGGCTTGTGCGGTAGTGCGGCTCCCTGGTGCGCACGACTCCCTCGCGGGTCGGGAGCACTGTCAGCGCGGTCATGACCATGCCCCGGGAGCCGCGTCTGCGCAGCGCAACGTGCGCACTCAGGTCGTGGGGCGGGTCAGTCGGTCGAGGGTTGCCTGGTCAGTGGAGGCTCCGTCGGGCCCGGGGAGGGTGGGGTGAAGAGCACGGCTCGGGCCACCTTCGGGGCGTACAGCGACGTGAGCGGGGTGGTCAGGCAGAGGGCGGCGCGGAAGGCCTTCCCAATGGTCGGGTCGCTGGGGTAGCGGGCTGCCAGGCGGCGCATGTACCAGGCCGTCAGGCGTTCCTCCGGGCGGGGCTTGAGGGCGTTTCCGGTGGCACCCGGCATGGCCTTGTCCGCTCCGGCCGAGATGGCCCAGGCCTGGCGGGATGCCGCGAGGAGCGCCTGCTGCACGCGGCGCGTTGTGGAGGTTCGCCGGGCGGTCAGCGCGTCCCGCAGGGCTGTCGCGCTCATGGCCGCCACGGACATGCCCTGGCCGTAGATCGGGTTGAACGTGCAGAGCGCGTCGCCGATCGCCAGGAAGCCGGCCGGACGTCGGCCGGGAAGGTCGTAACGCCGTCGTACGTTCGCGGTCTGCCGGAAGCCGAAGACCGGTGACAGGGGTTCGGCGGCGCTCAGCCAGCGGATCAGGGGCGGGTGCGGCAGCCTCTTCGCGTACGCCTCGAACTCCTCCTCGTCCGTGGGCGGTTCGTCACCGCGCAGACCCGAGAAGGTGACCAGGTACGTGCCGTCCTCCAGCGGCAGTACGCCACCGCCGTACACCTGGGTGGGGTCGGGGACGACGTAGTAGCCGAGCGCGTGGGAGCCCAGGCTTTCGTCGGTGTCGCGGTAGACCCGCGTGGCGTAGGCGAGGCCCGTGTCGTTGGTTTCCTCCGGCGGGGCGTCCGCCCCGATCTCCTCCAGCCATCGGGGGGCCCTGGTGCCGCGGCCGGACGCGTCCACGACCAGGTCGGCCTCCAGCGGCCGCCCGCTGTCGCGGGCGCCTTCGCCGCGCTCGCGCAGCAGCACACCCCGCACCCGCCCGGCATCGCCCAGCAGGCCGACCACGTCCGTCCGCTCGACCGCGGTGATCCGGGGGTTGGCCAACACCCGCCGACGTACCAGCTGTTCGAGCTGGGCGCGGGAGCCGGTGTAGATGTACGTCTGAGCGGGCAGCCGCCGCAACCAGGATCCGCCCTGCCACTGGACCATGTCCTCCGGCAGGCCCATGGCAGGGGATCCCGCCGTCCGTAACTCGTCCATGAAGCCCGGCAGAAGTGCCTCCAGGGCTCGCTGTCCGCCTTCCAGCAGGACGTGGGGATGACGGCCCTGCGGAACGCCGGGCCGCGGTCCGGGGCCGGCCGGGAATCCGTCGCGTTCCACGACCGTCACCCGGTCGGCGTGTGCGGCGAGGACATGGGCGGCCAGCAGGCCGGCGAGGCTGCCTCCGACGACGACCGCGTGCCTGCGTCCGGGATCCCGTGGCTGCACCGGAACCCCCGTCCCGTCCCCACTCTTCGCGGCCTGCTGGTGGTTCATCGATGTCGCTCCTCGTCGTCAGCGATCCCGAGCCGGGGGTGAAGCCGAATGAAAACGATCAGTACCACAGTCCGCCGGAGCGGACGACGTGAATGTCCCATGCCTCACTCGAGGACGGCCCGAGCCCAGGTCCACCGGGACGCGCCAAGGTCGATCGATCCGATCAGCGGCGTCAAGCAGGAGGCAGGATGCACGCACAGGCTCCCCAGGGGACCGGACTCGTCTCTCGGTCGGCCGGGCTGGCCGAGCTGGCCCGTCGCAGAGCCCCGGACGCGCACGAACAGCGCCGACTGACCCCCGACGTGGTGGCGCGGATGCTGGAGACCGGGTTCGCCCGGCACTTCGTGCCGGCCGCGCAGGGCGGTACCGAGGGCACGTTCGAGGAGTTCAGCGACGCGATCATCACCGTGGCCGAGGGCTGCGCGGCCACCGCCTGGTGTGCCTCGGTCGCGTCGAGTCTGGCCCGGATGGCCGCCTTCCTCCCGCCGGAGGCGCATGCGGAGATCTGGGGCGACGGACCCGACGCCTTCGTGGTCGGCTCCCTGTCCCCGCTCGGTCGGGCCAGGCCCGTGCCGGGCGGCTGGCGGGTGACCGGCTCCTGGGCGTACATCAGCGGCGTCGACCACTCCGACTGGGCCGTGGTGTGCGCCGTCGTACCGAGGGACGGCGACACACAGGAAGGGCCCCCGCCGGCACGGCTGTTCGCGCTGCCGCGCTCCGAGTACGCGGTCAAGGACACCTGGACCGGATCCGGCATGCGCGGTACCGGCAGCAACACGCTGATCGTCGACGAGGTGTTCGTGCCCGAGGTGCGCAGCGTGGAACGGCAGCGGCTCTTCGACGGGCAGCCGCTCGCCTCGTCGGCCGACTGTCACACCGTGCCGATCCAGGCCGTCAACGGGCTGTCCTGCGCGCCGGCCGCCGTCGGCGCCGCCCGGGCCGCGCTCGGGCTGTGGACCGGCGCCACCGCTGAGCGGCTGGCGCGCGGCGGTGGCCGCCCAGGGGTACCCGGCCCTGCCCGGAGCACCTACGAGGCGGTCCTGACGCGCAGCGCCGGCGAGATCGACGCCGCCGTACTGCTGCTGAACAGGACCGCCCGGACCGCGGACCAGGGCGCGCGGGTCACCCCCGAGGAACTGGCCCGCAACATGCGCGACTACGCGATGTCGACCGAGTTGGTGCTGAACGCGGTCAACCGGATGTTCTCCACCGCCGGGACCTCCGCGCACAGCACCGACAGCCTGCTGCAGCAGGTCTGGTGCGACGTCAACTCCATGGCCACGCACATCGCCCTGGCCTTCGATCCGGCTGCGACGCTGTTCTCGTCGTATGCCTTCGCCCGCTGACCGGCGCCACTTCGGCCCCGTGTCGCCCGGACCGCGTCGGCCCGTACGCACGCGTACGGGCCGACGCCGTGCGTGGACTCCGAGAAGGGCCGGTCCAGGCCGAGCGGGAGGACGAGAACCGGCCATCCTCCCGGGCGGCATGGGGGGCGGATTCAGGGGCCGGGATCGCTTCCCAGCGTGCGGCAGGCGGCTTGCGCAGGGCTCGAGGATGGCTGGATGCAGTGGTTCGAGCTGCTCTCCAGGCCCTTTCGAGCCACGGGGCCAAGACTGCGGCGCAGCACGTGGGAAAGGCCCGTACCCGAGTCGAGGAGTGAACGGCATGCTGGACGCGGATACTTTCCGCAAGGTCTTCGGCACGTTTCCGACCCCTGTCGCGATCGTCACCGCGCTCGACGAGGACGGCGGTCCGCGCGGCTTCACCTGTAACGCGTTCTCCGCGGTGTCCGCGGCGCCGCCGCTGCTCCTCGTGTGTGTGGGCAAGGGGTCCAGGACGCTGCCCGCCATGCTGTCCACCGGGGTGTTCGCGGTGAACTTCGTCGCCCACCGGGGCCGGGACACGGCCCGGCTCTTCGCCGGGAAGGCCGCGCGCAAGTTCGACGAGGTCGCCTGGCGCGGCGGGCTGTCGGGGGTTCCGGTGCTCTCCGAGGCCGCGGTGGCCTACGCCGGCTGCACGCTCGTGCAGTCCGTGGAGGCGGGCGACCATCTGCTGATGATCGGGCGGGTCGAGGAGAGCGAGGTCTTTCCCCGCCCGGCGGTCCTCTACCAGCAGGGCGAGTTCGGGATGTGGGAGCCGGGCCCCCGCCTGGCCGTCCAGCGGCACTGAACGGTGCCCCCAAGCAGCCGTGCCCGCGCGGCAGCACACGCTCAAGGCGGACTCGAGCCGTCCGGGACATCGTGATCGCGTCAATACGGTGGACCCCACACGGAGGCCGATCATGAGCGCGGTTGTCAGCAGCGATCTCTACTTCCAAGTGCAGCACTTCTACGCCCGGCAGATGCAGGCGCTGGACAACGGGCGGCTGGAGGAGCACGCGAACACGTTCACCAAGGACGGCAGCTTCGCGCTCGTCCCGGGCAAGGAGGCAGCGGTCGGTCCGGACGCCATCCTCGAGGAACTGCGCTCGTTCGTAAAGCAGTTCGAGAACAACCCCACGCAACTGCGCCACCACTTCAACCAGATCCTGCTCGACCCGCAGGACGACGGCAGTGTCGTCTCCACCGTCTACGCCCTGATCGTGCAGGTACGGCCCGACCAGCAGCCGGAGATCATGGTGAGCGTCGTCCTCCACGACGTCATCGATGTGACGGGTGACCGGTTCCTGCTGCGCTCCCGCTCCGTCAGCTACGACCAGATGGCCTGATCCGGCTGTCCGCACGGCGTCCTGGGCCCGGGGCGACGCCTTGGCCCAGGACGCCCGCGCCACCGCTATGCGGCGTGCGCGTACGGAGTGGAGGAGGGGACTTCCAGGTCGTCCTCGTTGGCCAGGATGGCCTGGTGCAGGCGCTGCAACCGGGGTGACGGCTCGACGCCGAGTTCCTCGATGAGAGCCTGGCGCAGCGCCTGGAAGGCCTCGAGGGCGCGCCAGGGATGGCCGGCCCGGTAGAGGGCGGTCATCAGCTGGGCGGCCAGGGTCTCGTGCAGGGGCTGCCGGCTGACCAGCATGCGCAGCTCGCCGATGATCTCGGCGTGTCGGCCGAGCCTGAGGTCGGCGTCGAGGCGCATCTCCAGCGCCCAGGCGCGCTCCTCCTGCATGCCGATGACCTCGGTGGAGAGGACTTCCCCGACCGGGACGTCGGCGAGGGCCGGGCCGCGCCACAGATCCAGGGACCGGGCCAGCAGCCCGGTGGCCGTCGCCGGGTCGTTCTCGGCGAGGGCTCGGCCGCCCAGGCGGACCAGCCGCTGGAACTCCAGGAGATCGAAGGAGAACTCCGCCGGATCGAGGTCCAGCCGGTAGCCGCCATAACAAGTGGTCAGGACCTCCTTGGCGGTGCGGCCGGTTTCCTCCACTCCCGTTTCGGTCAGTTTCCGACGCAGTTGCAGGATGTAGGTCTGGAGCGTGGTGGAGGCGCTGCGCGGAATTGCGTCACCCCACACCTCGGCCATCAGTGTTTCCACTTGTACGACGCGTCCTGCCCGGATCGCGAGCAGAGACAGGATCTGTCGGGGTTTTCCAGCGGTCGGCACAATGGACATGTTGTGGATGCGTGCTTCGAGCGGTCCGAGAACTCCCAATTCCATTGGTCGAGCATCGCAGCATGATTGCGTGTGCAACCAGTGATGCCGGCATGAGTGGGCGTGAAGATCTCATACGCCCTGCGTCGGAGCATGCAGAGGTGCAGGCGGGGGCGTGCCCGGCCGCCTGATCCAGCCACATACCGACCGGGTTCCCCGTTTCCCTTCGGCGTCCGGCGACCAGCTGGTAACGTCCTTATCAGGTCCACGGCCGCACAAAGGGGTTCGGCGACGCGAGGGAAACGCGGTTACGAACAACCAGGGGGAAACCGTTGACTTTCATGGGGATGATCGGCCCGTTAACGGGCCGTTACGATTTCGTCAGAAATTCAACGGGTGGGGTGCCTCTCTCACCGGTCCGCATTGATCCGACGGTCCGGCTGGCTCTCGCGCGGCCCAGGTGGACCGGCGTTGTGATCACCGCCCTGCCGCAGACCGTGCTGACGGTACTCGCCGTCGCCCTGGGCCTGACGCCGGACGGCGACCGGCAAAGGGTGATGACCGCCGTGGCGATGGCATGGCTGTGCTGCGTGCCGGTGGTGGTCGTACGGCGGCTGGGCCACTGCCTGATGGTGATCGCCCTGATGACCGCCGCCCTCGGCTTCGTCCTGGACCCCGGTGGACTCGCCTATGTCGCCTTCTGCGCGGGTACCGCGGCCGTGGCCGCGCACTGCCTGCACCGGCTGAGGGCAACCCTCGACGCCTGCCGCTCCCATGTGCACGGCGAACGCCGGCGCGCCGCCCAGCAGCACCGCCGACTGCAGCGCGATCTGCACGACCTGCTCGGCTACAGCCTCTCCGCGATCGTCGTACAGGCCGAACTGGTCCGGCACCGTCTCGCCGGAGAGCACACCGAGGGACAGGCCGAGGCCGTGGAGCTGATCTCGCTCTCCCGCCGGGCCCTCGCCGAGGCGCGCTCCCTGGCGGCCGGCCCGCAGCAGCTCTCGCTCGCCCGTGAACTCGCCTCCGTCCAGCGGGTCCTGAGAACCGCGGGTCTGGACATCGATGTCGACGTCGACACTCCGGCGGCGTACGACCGGGATGTGGAGGCCGCGCTGGCCGCCGTGCTGCGTGAAGGGACCACCAACATCCTGCGCCACAGCCACGCCCGTGCGTGCCGGATCACCATGGGCGGGCGCGGGAACCGGACGGTCCTGGTGCTGTCCAACGACGGCTTCGAACCGTCCGGCGGTGAGGAGTCGGGCACCGGTCTCGAAAGCCTGTCCGAGCGGGTCGAGGCGGTCGGGGGCACGCTGACGTGGTCGCACGACAAGGGCTGGTTCAGGCTGCGCGCGGTGTGCCCGGCGGCATCCGGCAGGGTGGCTCTGCCGGCTACAGCCAGCCGGCCTGATCCGCAATCCGCACGGCGTCCAGCCGATTGCGCGCGTTCAGCCGCGTCACCGCGGAGGTGAGGTAGTTGCGCACGGTACCCACCGAGAGGTTCATGCGCTGAGCGATCTCGACGGGCTCGGCGCCACTCGCCGCATGTCTCAGGACGTCCGTCTCGCGCGCCGTCAGCGGGCTGACATCGCTTTCCCATGACGCCAGCGCCAGCTCCGAGGCGATCACCCGGCCGCCCTGGGCTATCTTCCGTATGGCGTTCGCCAGTTCACGCGGCGGCTGGTCCTTCAGCAGGAAGCCGCTGACCTGGGCGGCCAGGGCGCGTTGGAGTATGCCGGGGCGCCCGAGCGCGGTCAGCACCAGGGTGCGGCACTCGGGAAGCCGTCTGCGCAGTGCCGCCGCGGCGGACAGACCGTCGAGACCCGGCAGGTCGACGTCGATGACTGCCACATCGGGCCGGCACTCCAGCGCCTTGGGCACGATGGCGTCCCCGCGGTCGACCTCCGCGACGACCGTCAGGTCGGGCTCCGCCTCCAGCAGGACGACCAGAGCCCCCCGCACCATGTGCATGTCCTCGGCCAGCATGACTCGAATCACTGAGCCTTCCCCCGCTTCCCGTTCCCCGAATACGGTCGGCTATGAGGCGATCATACATAGTCAATTCAAGTTACACGTTTGGCTGAAATGCACTGTTCCGGCACTCGGTTGGCCGAATCTCCATTATCCGACGGAGCATTTTTGCTAAGTGATTGAATTTCGATCTAATGGAGGCGCTCAGGGAGCGGGGACCCAGCGAACGGGGAGCCGCCGCGGACCCCGGATGAGCAGGCCCGAGCGCCAGGCCAGGGTCTCGGGGGGTGCGTCCAGGGACAGGGTGGGGCATCGGGCCAGGAGTTCGGTGACGGCCGTGGCGGTCTGGAGCCGGGCCAGGGGGGCGCCCAGGCAGTAGTGGATGCCATGGCCGAAGGCGAGGTGACCGCCCGTCGCGCGGCGGATGTCGAAGCGGTCCGGCTCGGGGAAGCGCGCGGGGTCGCGATCGGCGTCGATCAGCGCGATCAGTACCAGTTCGCCCCCTCCGGGGATCGACACGCCGGCGATCTCGACGGGCTCGGTGGTGAAGCGGTACGTGGTGGTCTCGACCGGGCTGTCATAGCGGAGCATCTCCTCGACGGCGTTGTCGACGAGGGTGAAGTCGGCGCGGAGCGCGGCGAGTTGGTCCGGGTGCCGGAGCAGCGCGAGGACACCCGAGGCGATGAGGTTGATGGTGGTCTCGAAACCGGTGACCAGCAGCAGCCAGGCCATGCCGATGAGTTCGTCAGGGGAGAGACGGTCGCCGTCCTCCTCGGTGGTGCGGATCAGGGCGCTCATCAGATCGTCGTGGGGCCGAGCGCGTTTCTCGTCCACCATGCCGACCAGGTACTGCGTCATCGCGGCCGTGGCGGACGTCCTGATGCGCCGGTCCGGGCTGCTCAGCGCCTGTTCGGCCCACGCCCGGAAGGCTGCGCGGTCGAGGAAGGGCACACCGAGGAGTTCACAGATGATGCCCATGGCCAGGGGGAAGGACAGGGCTTCGACCAGGTCCGCCCGACCGTCGGGCCGGGCGAGCATGGTGTCGAGGAGCTCGCCGGTCAGGGCCCGCACCCTCGGGGCGAGGGACTCGATACGGCGCGGCGTGAACTCCCTGGCCACCAGCTTGCGCAGCCGGGTGTGGTCCGGCGGGTCGGAGCTGAGCAGGTTCTCGCCCGCGGAGAGCCGGGCCAGGGGCAGGTCGGGTGACGCGTGCTTCCAGGACTTGGACAGCGTGGGGTTGGTCAGGGCGGACCGGCACGCCTCGTGGCCGACCACCAGCCAGGCCTCGGCGCCCTCCGGCACCCGTACGCGGTGCACCGGCCCCCGGACGCGGAGTCCGGCGTACACCGGATGCGGGTCTCTGAAGAATTCCTCGCCGAGCGTCGCGAAGTCTGCCGCGATGTCCGTTTCCATGGTGGCCGGCTTCCTTTTGTCAATGGATGGTTGATGAAAGTGCTTACTGAGCCGGTGTGGCCGATTTCTCTCATACGTCCCGGCGCAGCTGGGGAGCGGTGTCGCCGAAGGCCGCGATTCCTGGAGCGACCCGACCACGGCTGACGCCGGTGGTCTTCCCTGATTCGTTCATGTATCGCTCCGAAGCAGTGGTCCTCAGGCCGTGCCGATCGCGATGACGTTGCCCTCGCTGATGTATCCGTCCGGCTCGCGCAACGGGTGGGCCGGGTGGTCGGGGTCCAGGAACGGGGCCCAGTCCCCGGGGATGTCCAGGCTCGTCGCCTGCCGGGCGAAGCGCGCGCACGCGTTGCCGTAGAAGCGCAGGGCGGCCGGGGACAGCGGCGCGTGGTGCTCCATGAGGATCGTGCGCTGCCGCACCGACGTCAGTCCGGCCGCGCGCATCCAGCGGTACAGGTCGCGTCCTCTCAGCAACTGCCGGGCGTACCCGTAGGACTCGGCGGAGGCACGGAAGAAGTCGGTGATCAGGAACGGTTCCGCCGGGCGCACGGTGCTCAGCGTGCCGTCCACGTCCTTGACGGCGACCAGGCCCCCGGGTCTGGTGACCCGGCGCAGTTCGGCGAGCGCCCGCGCCAGCTGCCCGTCGTCCAGGTACTGCGTGGTGTTCGCGCACCAGACGGCGTCGAACGTGCCGTCCGCGTAGGGCAGGTCGAGGACGCTGCCCTGCCGTACGTCAAGAGGTGTACGGGCGGGGTGCTCCCGCATCCGATCGGCGGCGCGCTCCGCGCTCTCCGCGGCCAGGTCGAGGGCCGAGATGCCGCCCTGCGGGCCGACCAGTTCCGCGATCCGGGGCAGGAAGGCCCCGCTGCCGCAGCCCGCGTCCAGCACCTGCCAGCCGGGCTGGATGCCCAGGTCGTCCAGCGCGTCCTCGTAGTACGCGGCACAGGCCTCGAAGTGCGGGTCCACGATCTCCTCGTGGGTGAAGGCGAGTCCGGTGGAGGTCGTGTATCCCCAGCCCGTGTGTGCCGTCCTCAGCATGCGGATGCCCCCTCCGCCGGTACCCCGGCATTCGCGGCCCTCTCCGCTCGCGTGAGCAGGTCCGTGAAGATCTCCACGGTCGCCTCCGGCGCCTCCAGCGGGGCGAGGTGGCCCACACCGGGAAGGGTGACGAGCCGGCCCCGGGGCAGTGCGGCCGATGTCTCGCGGGCCTCGGCGAGGGTGACGAGTTCGTCCTCCTCACCGATGACGACGACGGCGGGTACGTCGGTGGCGTGCAGCACGGCCGTGGCGTCCGCCCGTGCCGCGATGGCCCGTTGCGCCCAGGCGATGGAGTGCGGCCGGGCCGCCCGGGCCAGATCCGTGACCTCCGCCAGAAGCCGGCGTTGCCCGGTCCGCGTGGTGGCGCCCAGCAGGGACGGCGTGGTGTCGGCCACCACCCGGTCGCGCAGGGAGTCGTCCAGGATCAGGTCGGCGAACCGCAGACGCGCTCCGGCCGCCTGCGGCGTGTCCGCCGTGGCCCGGGCGGCCAGCAGGGCCAGGGCGCGGACCCGCCCCGGGTGGCGGCGCAGGAAGGAGAGCGCCACATAGCCGCCCATCGAGCAGCCGGCGAGGGCGACGGAGTCGATGCCCCGCCGGTCGAGTTCCCGGGCCAGGTCGTCGGCCACGAGATCGAGCGAGGGCGGCTCGTCGGGCAGCGGCATGGTGCCGAAGCCCCGCTGGTCCAGGGCGATGACTTGGTGGTCGCGGGCGCGCAGGCGCCGGGCCGTCTCGTCCCACATGGACGCGTCGAGGGGCAGGGCGTGCAGGAGGACGAGCGGGAGAGGGCCGGTGTCCGTACGTCCTGCGGCCTGCGCGCCGGGCCGGACGGCGCTCACCGCCGCGCCGCCTGTTCCGCGGCGGCGACGAACTCCCCGACGTGTTCCGGCAGTTCGCCGCCCCGCAGCCAGGCCAGGGCCACCGGGGAGGGCGGCAGGTCGGATACCGGGACGACCCTGATGTCGGACGGCAGGACCGCGTCCAGGGACTGGAACGACACATGCATCGCGTCGGTGGTCCGAAGCTGCTCCACCAGGGCGGTGAGAGTCGTCATCGAGTGCACACGGCGGATGGTGCGGCCCTGCGGGGTGCGTGGTGGCACCACCAGGTCCCAGACGTTGGCCGGGAAGTCGCCGGGGCACCGGAAGCCGTCGTAGTCGGCGACCTCCTCGACCGAGACCGTGTCACGGCCGGCCAGCGGGTGGCGGGCACCGACGAGAACGGCCCGCCCGTCGAAGGCGACGGGTTCGCTGACGACGATGTCCGGCTCGAACGGGTCGTACTTGACGATCATGATGTCGAGGTGTCCGGCGCGCAGCGGCGCGAACGGCTCGGTGACCTCGTAGGGGACGTACTCCACCGACGAGCGGGGGTGGCCGGCGGCGGCCACGACGCGGGACGCGAGGTGGGCCGAGCCATGGACGCCCAGACGGATGGTGCGCGGTGCGGTGTCGGTACGGGGGGTGGGCAACTCAGACCTCCGTGGTCAGGCCGGCGTACGCCTGGAGCTGGTCCGGGCGGTGGACATCGTTGTCGACGCGGAGCATGGCGAACTGCGCGCCCAGGCCCGTCAGCCGGGGCACGAACCGCAGCGTCAGGCGGTCCCCTGGGCGGATCAGCCCGTCCATGACGGCTTCGGCGAGCAGGTGGTTGATGTGCACGAGTGCGCCGGCGACGGTCACTTTGGCGGTGGCGATGTACAGGTCGCGGTGGGCCACGGGGCCGCAGCGCGCGGTGCCGGGCACCGTGACGGCGGCGGGGGGCCGCGCGGTCAGCTCGTCCGGAGCCTCGAAGGCCTTGAGCAGCCGGCGCAGGGGGGCCGTCGCCGCGCCGGGTGCCGGCCCGGCCCAGGCCGTCGATCCGTCGTCGGCGACGTGGTCGAAGGTGAACCGCTCCCGGAGGTTGGCCGGGCGGCCCGCCAGGTAGACGGTGCGGGTGAAGGAGCGCCGCCAGGCATCCCGTTCCGCGGGTGTCAGGGCGAGGGCGAAGGCGCAGGTCTCGCGCACCCACCGGGGCAGGTCGAGGCGGCCGACCACGACCACGGCCAGCGTCTCGCTCTCGGCGGCGCGCGCGGTGTGGAATCCGGCCCTGAGGGCCCCCAGGGCCTGGGCGCTGGACAGGTCGACACGGTCCGCGAGCTCCGGGCGGGCGGTCCGTATGCGGTCCACGGCCACCTTGAGCAGAGCGGCCGAGGACAGGGGATGGGGCGGGGGCGGCGCGAGGGCGGCGCCGGCCGTGGAGTCGAGGGAACTGGTCACAGGTACACCGCCGACAGGAGTCCGGGATCGGGAGCGGGGCGTCTGCTGCCCAGGAGGGAGCAGGTGAGCCGGTAGGGATCGACATAGGTGTGGCCCCGCCGGTGCCGTTCGAGCGTGTCGGGCAGATCGCCCGCACCGGTCGCGGCGGCTTTGGAGCGGTTCAGGAGCCGGGCGGCCACGGTCAGGCAGTTCCGCAGCAGATCGTGGCGGAACGACTCGTGCTGGCCGGGGCCGAGGGTCGCGATGAAGTAGAGGCGCATGCCGAGCCGTACGGCCTCCGCGTCCTCGCACGTCTCGGCCGCGGCTCGCAGCAGCACGGAGGCCGTGTGGCCACGCCAGCCGCCGTGCCGGGCGGAGGCGATCCTGCCGTCGATGGGCACCCGGCCGATCGGCACGCGGCGCACCGCCGGCCCGAACCTGGTCAGGACGCGGTGCAGCAACTGGTAGTCCGCGTCGAGTTCACGGTCGTAGAGCAGGACGACCTCGTCGTACCAGGGGGCGAGCGGCAGCAGCTCGCGCAGGGCGCAGGCGAGGTAGTTGGGGCGGCCGTCCGCCGTGACGATCCTGCGCAGGGGCATGCCGTAGCGGGTGAGGTCCAGATAGACCGGGCCGCCACCGTTCCGCTGGTCGAGGACGAGCCCCGCGGCGGAGAGCCGTTCGGTCATCTCCTCCAGGCCGAGGCCGGGCGGCTGGTGCTCCCTGAGGCCGGGATCGTGCATGCCCAGACGCTCGTAGTGCCCGGCCCACAGACCCAGCATCCGCTCGCTCGCGGGATGCACCCAGCCGCCGTGCTCGACCGCGTCCCGGTAGGGCCGCAGGGCCTCGGCGCTCTGGGGCTGCTCGGCCGACCGGTAGCGGACGTAGAGGTCGCCGATGTCCTCTTCGGAGAGCTGGGTGCAGTCGGTGTCGCCGTGGGTGCGGTCGAGGTACTCCCAGAAGCCGACCGTCTGCTCGGTGACGTGGTAGGTGGTGTGGCTGTAGCGGTAGGTGACCTCGGCGAGCGGCGCGGTGGCCCGGAACATCACGTCCGTCCACAGCAGGCCCTTGAGATGGCTGGGGGTCAGCGGCTTGGTCGGGGTGACCGTGACCGGGGCCAGCAGGACGTTCTTGCGCGGCGGCATCGTCATCCTCCTTCCTGGGCGGCGATGGCGTGCCGGAGTTCGGCGTGGGTCGGGGGCCGGGGGCCGGACGGCGCGGGCGGCGCGGGGGCCTCGGCCACGGCCCGTACGCGGGCCAGGAAATCCTCGTCGGCGAAGATCTCCGCGGGGGTGTTCAGGCTCGTCTGGACGCGGACGACACCCCGCCATACGACGGGATCGGTGGCGGCGGCCGTCAGCGCGGCCGCCCACAGGCGCCGGGGCACGGGCGGCGCCGGGTGGCCGGTCCTGGCGGGCGCGGGCGCGCCGGTCGCGGACCGCCAGCGTTCGATGCGCGACCAGGAGTCGTGCACGGCCTGGTCGTACCAGGGGCGCAGCAGCTCTTCGGCCAGGTCGGCGGCCGCCCGGCTCAACTCCCCCTCTGCCACCGGATGTTCGCTCATCACGTCGGCGAGCAGGAAGGCGTGGGCGAGCGCCAGGGACATGCCGCGGCCGAACATCGGGTCGGTGACGCACGCGGCGTCCCCCGTGTGCAGGAGCCCCGTGACCGGGCGCCGTCGGCCGGTCGCGGTGGACCGCAGGATGTTCGGGGGCATGCCGATGACCCGTACCGGGCCGAGCGGTTCCACGACGTCCTCGTCGACCCAGGCGGCCAGGTGGGGGGAGAGCCGGCAGGCGGCGGTGAAGGCGCCGGGTGTGCGCAGGGCCGTCGTCGCGTGGTCGCCGGGCAGGGTGCCCAGGGTGATGGCGAAGACCTCGTTGTCCGCCGGGTGCAGCACGGCGGAGTAGTGGTCCCAGATGCCGCCGGCCGCGTTGCCCCGGTTGAGTGGCCCCGGCCGGGGGCCGCCGGGGTCGCGCAGTCGGTAGAAGCGGCCGAAGGCGCGCAACTGGCTGGGCCCGGTCAGGTCGTCCGGCACCTCGACGCCCGCCGCGGTCAGCCAGGACCGGGACGCGGACCTGCGCCCGGACGCGTCCACGACCACGTCGGCGGGGATCCGCTCACCGTCGGCCGTCACGACCCCCCTCACCCGGTGTCCCGAAGGCCCGGACGCCTCCAGCAGCAGTCCGGCAACGGTGGTGCGGTGGCTGACGGTCACCTCGGGCAGCGCCTCGGCGGCCCGGTGCAGTACGAGGTCGAGGAGGGGACGGCGGCAGACCAGCGTGACCAGGTCGTCGTCGCCGGGGGCGGCCGGCCCCGCCGGGGCCGCGGTGGTGAGATCCAGCAGCCGGGCCCCTTCCGCCAGGAGCGTGTCGAGGACCTCCGGTGCGTGGTGACGGAGCATCCGCACACCGAGCGCGTTGAGGATGTGGTCGTGCAGTGCCTGCGGAACCGTGGGCCGCTGCCAGAATTCCGCGCTCTTCGCGGCCGGCCCGTCCGGCGGCGGTTCACCGCGTTCCAGCACCCGCACCCGGTGTCCGCGCCCGCCGAGTGCCAGGGCCAGGGCCAGGCCGGCGGGGCCGCCGCCCGCGATCACGGTGGTCGCCATGGTCAGCGACGCCTGCCGTGGACGAAGAACACCCGCCGTACGTTCCTCACCTCGCGCGGCGGCACCGGGTCGGGCCACCGTCCGTAGTCGGCGTCCGGCTCACCGGGCTGGACGGCGCGGACGTCGAACCCGTACCGCTCGAACAGGGCCTCCGGCTCGTCGGTGCCGAACACCCAGGGGCAGCCCCAGCCGGCGAACACGTCCAGCAGTCCGCGCATGTGGGGCAGGGTCAGCGCGGCCCGGTTGACGATGTCGGCGGCGATGCGGCTGCCGGGCGCGGAGATCGCGGCGACCCGCTCCAGCACGCGGTGCGCGTCGGCCTCGGGGATGTAGTACAGCAACCCTTCCAGCAGCCAGGTCGAGGGGACGGCCGGGTCGTAGCCGGCCGCGAGGAGACGGTTCTCCCAGTCGTCGTCGGTGAGGTCGACGGCGACCGTGCGGTGGTCCACCCGGGGCCGGGCGCCGCGCAGCCGCTCGGCCTTGAAGGCGAGCACCGCCTCCCGGTCGACCTCGAAGTAGCGGATGCGCTCGGGCCAGCCGAGGCGGTAGGCACGCGAGTCCATGCCGGCCGGGGCCAGCACGATCTGGGTCGTCTCCGGGTCCTGGGCGGCCTGTTGCAGCAGGTCGTCGAAGAACCGGGTGCGGATGGCGTTGTAGTCGGGGGTGCTGGGCAGGGACCGCGGCCGGTCGGGCGGGAAGGTCGCGGCCCGGATCTCGGCCAGCAGTCCCGGACCGGTGTCCGCGGCCAGCCGGTCGGCGTACGGGTCCTCGTACAGCCGGTCCTCGCGACGGGACTCGGCGGCGCGCAGGGCCGCGGTGAGCAGGGCGGTGCGTTCGACGGGATCGAGCACGGGCATGGGGGCTCCTCGTCGGGGGGAGGGGAGGGGGCGGACGTCCGGCGTGTGGGGGTACGTTCGGCAGGCCGGACAGAGGTCAGTTGCCCGGTGTGCCGGTCAGGCGCCGCCAGAGGGCGTCGTCCTGCCGGAAGAGGCGGTCCTTGACCTGGGTCGGGCGGATGCCGGTGCCGACCGTCTCGTGCCAGTCACGGGCGAACGCCTCACCGTTCAGCAGGCACAGCGTGGGCGCCCCGAGCCGGCCGGCCGCCCGGGCCCGGGCGTACCCGTCGGACTCCGCCGCCAGGGAACGGTCCAGCGCGAGGGCGCAACGGCCGGTCTCGTCCTCGGACCAGGCGGTGAGGGGAGCGAGGGCGAACACGTAGTGGCTGGTGCCGTCCGCGGCCGGTTCGACCCGGCACGCGGCGTTGCGCAGGGCGAGTCCGCCGGAGTCCACGGCGGCGCGCAGGGCCCGGACGACCTGGGCGTCGCGCAGCCGTTCCCCGGCCGCGTCGGACCTGCCGCCCCGGCCCGCGTACTCCACCCGCGGCACTCCTGACGCGTGGTCCACGACCCGGACGACGTCGCCGACGGCGTACCGGTACAGCCCGCCGACATGGCTGAAGACGACGTGGTAGTCACGGCCCGCCTCCAGTTCGTGCGGCAGCAGGGTGGCGGAGTCGGGCACGAGATCCTCGTCGGCCGGCACGAACTCGTACACGGAGGCCGAGGCGACGAGACTGCCCGCCGTGGCGTGCCGGTCCAGCGCCACGCCCACCGGCCCCTCCGAGGCGGCCACCGGCGCGGGCAGCGCGGTGACGTTGACGCCGAACTCCTCGCGCAGCGCGGGCAGATACAGCGAGGCCACACCGGTCGTCCAGCAGAACAGGGCACGGATGCGCGGCCACACATGAGCGGGGCGCACGGTCCCGAAGTACTCGGCCAGCCGCTCCAGTTCGGCTGCGCGGCCGGGGTCCGGCGCTCCGTGGGGCAGACCGCCGAGCGTGCCGTCGCGCACCTCCTTCACGATCCGCGGCCACCACAGGTTCAGCTGGTGGGGGACGGCGGCGATCATGGCGGGGTTGATGCCGATCAGGCAGCGCACATCGCTCTGCACGGCCAGCCGGAGCCGCAGATACATCCGCTCCAGGTGGTCGCCGGGCTCGGTGGGTACGGGAAGCGTCGCCCAGGGTGCGCCCGTGCCGGGTTCGGCGGAGAGGGGTTCGCCGAAGCGGGCTCCGAAGTCGACCTGGCTGGCGCCCACGTGCGGGCGGCCGTCGGCGGTGGTGGGCGGGGCGGACACCGGGTCGTGCTTGAGGTTGAGGACCGCGTCGGGCCGCTCCAGCAGTTCGGGGAAGTGCTCGGTCAGCGGGGCCCAGGCCGCGAAGTAGAACGGCATGAAGGTGGTGCTCATGAAGCGCCGGGTGACGGGCACCTTCTTGTGCGTTCCGGTGCTGCCGCTGCTGGTGAAGTAGACCTCGGGGGCGTCGGCCGACAGCAGGTTGCGCTCTCCGGCGGCCGTCCGCTCGATCAGGGGGGCGTGAGCGGCGTAGTCCTGGACGGGGACGGCCCGGCGGAACTCGTCGATGGTACGGATGCGGCCGAAGCCGTGCCGCCGGCCGAACTCGGTGCCGGCGTTGAAGTCCAGCAGGTCGGCCAGCACGCGCTGCTGGGTGCCCCGCAGGTCGGCGTGCTCGGCGGCCAGCCGCTCGCGCGCGGCGAGAACGCGCGCCCGGTAGCGGCCGGGATGGCCCGCGGTGTGCCAGACGGAGGGAACGGAAAGGGCGGGGGCGGTCATGCGGTGAGCACCTTCCGTACGGCGTCGGCGGCGCGGTCGGCGTCGGGCTGCTCCGGCAGCACGGTCATCGGGAGGTCCCGGACCTCCTCCAGCAGCAGCTTCCGCAGGTTCTTCTGGTAGGTCTCGAAGCCCGCCCAATCGGCGCTGTCGCCGTCGTACTCCAGGGCGTTGAGCTGCGTCCCGTCTCCGCGGCGGCGCCAGGCGGACGCGGGCGAGACATCGAGGAAGAGCACCCGCTCCGGCTGCGGGAAGGAGCGCCACCAGGAGTAGATCCGGCTGTCCCGGACGCCGGCCAGCCGGCACTTCGCCAGGATCTTGTAGTAGTACGAGTCCACGAGAACCGGCACCCCGGGCTCCCCCGCGTGCAGCTGGTCCCTGAGGTGGATCACCGCCGTCTGCAGCACGCCGGCAAGGAAGTCGACCGAGTAGGCGGCGCCGAGGCCCGGCAGCAGATGGTCCTCGAGGTCGCGTCGCAGCCGGGTGATCAGTTCGTGCTCGGGGGCGACGAACGCGCTGTCGACCGACACCAGCCGCCACTCGGGCAGCAGGTGGGAAAGGCGGCCCATGACCGAGGACTTGCCGGCTCCGTCGGCTCCCAGCAGCACGGAGAACGGACGCTCGCCCGTCATGTCCGTACGCTCTTCGCGTGCTGGGCCAGCCGCGCCCGCAGCTCGGCGTCGTCCCCGACCGCCACCGGATGCCCCACGAGGTGCAGCATCGGCAGGTCGGACAGGTGGTCGCCGTAGGCGTAGCAGTCCTGCGGGTCGACCTCGGGCCGCGAGGCCAGGAACCCCTGGACCGCGGCGCGTTTGCCCTCGCCGATGACGGGGGTCTCGACCTCGCCGGTGTAGCGGCCTTCGGCGATCAGCGGGCGGGTGCACAGGATCGCGTCGGCCCCCACCTCGCGCGCCAGGGGTTCCAGCACCGGTGGGAACGAACCGGAGACCAGGACGAGGCTCGCGCCGGCTGTCCGGTGGCCGGCCAGGGCCTGCCGGGTGGAGTCGATGTAGAAACCCCGGGTGGACACGCTGCGTTCGGCGAACCAGTCGTCCGCCAGATCGCTGATCGTCTTCACGGACTCGTCCGTGTAGTGGCTGTAGTAGAAGCGGTTGATGTCCTCGCGGGGTACTCCGTCGGCGGCCTTGCGGCGGGTCACGGCCATGATCCGCTCGTACTTCTCCTCGCCGGCCGTGCCGTGCCGGCGCACCAGCTGGTAGTGGAGGAAGTCGAACATGCTCTTGACGGTGATCAGTGTCTCGTCCACATCGCTGAAGACCAGGTAGGGACGATCCGTTGCTGGCATGTACTGGGCTCCTTGTCATGACGGTCGGCGGCCCGCCGCACGGACGGGCCGCCGCTTCAGGCGCGCCTCTCCACCCCGGCCATCAGGTACGGACCGCCGGCCTCACCGGGTCCGCGTCCGCCGCCAGGGCCAAGGTGTCCTGGAGGGACCGCTGGGCCGCCCGGGTCTCCTTGGTGTGGGAGACCTGGGTGTCGAAGGCGGTGAACCGGACCTCCATGCCCGCCGTCTCCGACCCGCCCTGGACCACGGAGAGTTCACAGTGGAACGTGGTGCGGGTGCGGTGCGGGGAGCGGTGGGAGAGGACGGCGCACCGGACCACCGCGGGCAGCGGGAAGAGGAAGTTGCGGTAGCGGGTGGCGAAGGTGTCGATGACGAAGTAGCTGGCGCCGACCGCTTCGGTCGGCAGGTAGTACTGCTCGGCCACCGCGATGAACATCTGCCGCCCGGCCTCCATGGCCAGCATGCCCTGCATGTGCTGTCCCGTGACGTGGTCGGACATCACCTCGTTGTGGGCGTCCACCAGCAGGACCGACTCGAACCGGTCGGCGCCGGTCCGACTCGGCTCGGAGATCAGCACGTTCTCCGGCCGGTGCTTGTGCGCGATCTCCCGCCCGGCCCGGGTGTGCAGCGCCAGGTCGTCGATGACGACCCGGTCCGCGAGCCCGCGCCGGGCCAGGGTGTCGCGGACGAACCGGACGTCGAACAGGGAGACGCCCTGTCCGAGCGTCACCCGGGTCTCGCCGACGCCTTCCTGGAACATCCCGTCCTTGATCCGCCGCGCGAACTGGGAGACCGTCAGCACGCTCTCGTGGCGGGCGAATTCGGCGAAGACGTCACCGACCAGGAACAGTGTGTCCGGCGGGGCGTCGGTGATCGGGGGCATCTCGTGCACTTCAGCGGACATGGCTGTGGCCTCTCACTCGGCCAGACGCCGGCTGAGTTCGGGAAACTTCGGGTCGCTGCCCAGGGCTCCGCCCTCCGCCCAGCGGTTGCGCGGCACCTCCTGGACATAGACGGTGATCTTGTCCAGGGGGGCTCCCGTGACGCGCCGGACGGTCCGGGTCAGCTCCTCCATGAGTTCCTGGGCCTGGGCGTCGTCCTGACCGTCCCAGGTGGTGACGGAGATGATGGGCATGAGGCCTCTCTTGTGCTCTCGGGTGTGCCGTGTCGGTCGGGAGGTCAGGGGTGCGGGGCCGCGGTGGTCCGCAGGTTCTGGAAGGACGGGCCGCGCAGCTTGAGATGGGCGTGGATGTCGCCGCCGAGCCCGAACTCCCCGATGGCGCCGCCGTAGCTGCGCTGGTAGCTCATCCACAGCACGACCACGTTGACGATCCGGTTGGCGCCGGGCAGGTCCGGGTCCGGGAAGGGGTTCGGCATCGTGGCGTGATAGCGGCCGGAGCCGTCCGCGTCCGTGACGAACACGTTCGGCACACCGAGCGGGCCCGGCCGGGTCGGCCCTTCCGGATCCAGGTCGCGGGCGCGCAGCGACATCACGGTGTACACGCTGTCGGGCACCAGACGGGAGAACTCGAAGTCGAAGGTGCCGCGATGGCCGTCCGGGGTGACCGAGACCCGAAGGGTCCCGCTCGCCCGCATCCACGCGCCGAAGGTCACCGGCTCGGTGACCTTGGGGCCGTCCTCCGGGCGCAGGTCCGGGATGGGCACCTCGTGGAAGGCGTGGCTGGGCCGCTTGACCTGATCCGCGTCGGGCAACTGCTCCGGCGCGAACACCATGGGGTAGTTGTTGCACGGCAGCGGCAGCGGCAACGTGTACAGCACGATGTCCCGGTCCGCCCCGTCCGGGTCGGTGTCCAGCTCACGCAGCACCGTGTAGGGGGCGAGGCGGCCGAACGGGGGAACCGGGCTGTCCGGGGAGACCACGGCCGCGCCCCACTCGGGCACGGTCCCGCCCTCCGGTGCGGTCCGGTTGATCATGCCCACCACCACGAAGTTGCCGTCACCGTCCATGACCTCGCTCGGCGGGTACAGCGGGCCCTGGGTGGTGAGGCTGAGCCGGTGGGTCTCCGGGCCGGACTCAGACATCGGCACGCCGGTAGACGCGGGTGTACAGACCGCTCTCGCCGCCCACGATGTAGCGGTCGCCGGCCTGCTGGACGATGTCCTGGTACTCCGGCGAGGTGAAGACCTTCTGGTACTCCTCCGGCTCGACCTCGAAGCCGGACACGAACATCACGCCCGGCTCGGTGCTCAGCAGCGAGTGGTACGCCAGGAACGTCGTGACCTGGTCCGCGCGCCGGACGACGTCGAAGATGGTGTTCTCCCGCCACTCCCGGTAGGCCGTGTACTCCCGGGGCTTGACCTCGATGTGACGCAGCTGCACGTACGGGGTCCGCGGCAGCGGGTCCGTGGTGTCCTTGGGTGCCTCGACGAACTCCAGCAGCTGGCGGCGGAAGTCCGTGACGAGATCCTGCGACACGCTCTCCGCCAGCTTCTGCCAGACGGCGTTCAGGGCACCGAGCTGCGCGAGGTCCTCAAGGGGCGTGATCTCGAGGACGTTGTCGCCTTCCGCGCTGCGGTACAGCGCGCGGCCGGACACCGGCTCCTTGCTGTTGAGTTCGCTCCATTCGGCCAGAACCTTGTCCACCTTGCCGGGGGCCACGGCGACTTCGTTGAGAACAAGCAGGTTGGCAGACATGGGAATTCCTCTCGATGAAAGGCGTATGAAAGGCGTGTGAGACGTGGAGCGCGTCAGGCTACGGCGACACCCTTGGACACGAGCACCGCGGCCGCCTCGGCGACGGTCTGCTCGGGAACGAGTTCGCCCATCTCGATCTCGATGCCGAAAGACTTCTGCAGGCGCAGGGCCAGCTCTTCCAGCAGCAGCGAGTCGATCTCCATTGCCTCGAAAGTGGTGTCCGGCGTGATATCTGCCGTCGGCACGGCGAGTTCGCCCAGAACGGTGACGATGCGACTGACGATCGAATTACCCATTTCTTCCTCCGCGAAATCTCTGGGAACGCCCGGTGCATCGCACTTCACTGTGCGGATGGGCAGTTCTGCCAGGAGTGGGGAATTCAGTGTCGGAATTCCCTCGCGTCCCACGGCATCCATACTGGGAGTGCGGCGTGGGCGGAGGAAGTGTCTCCTCATGATGGTGGTACGAACACCACCTGTGCGAGCGCCGGCGTCCCGAGCCGGCGTTCGGTGTCAGACCAGCTCAGTCTCGGGCCGCGGCCGGGCCATGTACAGAGTCAGGAGAGATTCGGGGCACTCCGGCACCCGCATCACCACTCGGTCGAAGACCATCACCCCGGCCTCGGGGTGCACGATCTTCCGCACGACCTGCCGGGCGTCGTCGACCTCGTGGGAGTCCCACAGGCCGGCGAACTCCGGGCTGCTCTCGCAGAGCCGCTCGGCGATCCGGCCGAACTCCGGGTCCTCCGGGAAACGCGCGGACTGTGCCCGGAAGTGCGCGACGAGACAGCGGCCCACCTCATCGGTGTCCGGATACTTCGCGCGGGTGGCCGAATCGGTGAAGAACTTCTCCAGGCAGTTGTCACCGCTCGCACTGACCCGGAACAGGGAACGGGCCGACCTGCTGGCCAGTTCGATGCGCCCGTACCGGTCGGTGATGTAGGCCGGATTGAACGACCACCCCTCGACGAGCGCGCGCATCCTTTCGTGTACGTCGTCCCAGCGGTGGCCCGCCCTGCGCTGCGGCGGATTGTGGCCGGCCAGTCGGTAGAAGTACCGGCGCTCGCACTCCTCGAGGCGCAGGGCGTTGCTGACGGCGCTCACGATTCCTTCGGAAACGTTGATGTCCCGTCCCTGCTCGAGCCAGGTGTACCAGGACACCCCGACCCCGGCGAGGGCCGCCACCTCCTCGCGGCGTAATCCGGGGGTGCGCCGTCGCTCCACGTTAACGAGCCCGACTTCTTCTGGTGATATTCGCTCCCGGCAGGCCCGCAGAAAATGGCGGAGTTTCGACCTTCGGGTAAGTCCGGATACTGGGGGAAGTGCAGTTGCCTGCATGTGGGGGCCTCTTTCCCTTTGGTTCCGATCGAGCTTCGGCGGCAGTTTATTGAGTGGCCGAAATGGCCGGGCAACTAAAACCTTCAATTAACATGAAATTCACCACCCCTCATCCGGACCACTGGTGGTGGCACCACCCGGTTCGACACACACTGCCTGCCACGGGACTTCGGCGGCAGACTTGCGTCATGGTCCACACAACGGGGAACCTCCCGGCGGTCACGACCGCCGGTACGACCACGGCGCGGCTGCGCCTGTTCTGCTTCCACCACGCGGGCGGCAGCGCCTGGTCGTTCGCGGGCTGGGGGCAGTGGCTCGGCCGCGGTGTGGAGGTGGTGCCGGTGTCCATGCCGCCGCGCTCCACGGCCCCGTCCGGCGCCCCCGGCGCCGTCAGCACGATGGACGCGCTGATCGATGAGGTGACACGGCAGCTCACTCCCTCTCTCGACGAGCCCTACGCCTTCTACGGCCACAGCATGGGCTCACTGGTCGCCTACGGTGTGGCCCAGCGGCAGGTCGCCGCGGGACGGCGTCCGCCCGTCTGCTTCGTGGCCGGGGCCCACCGCGCGCCGCATCTCCCGGCGCCGGCGAACGTACGGCTCCCGGATAGTGCGGCCCTCGAGCTGTTGTTGGGCCTGGGTGGAGCCGGACGCCTGCTGCGGGAGAACCCCGGGCGGATGCGGGTCGTCATGGACCGGCTCCGGGAGGACCTCCAGGTGAACGGCACCTACCGCTATCCGGCGGCGGGGCACCCCCCGCTGCCCTGCCCGGTCCGGGTCCTGCACGGCAGCCGTGACCCGCTGGTTTCCGCGGCGGATGCCGCGGCCTGGCGCAGGCACACCGGCGCGCACTTCTCGCTGCGCACGCTGCCCGGGGGGCACTTCTTCAACCGGGAGCACAAGGAGTTGTTCTTCGAGGAGTTGGAGAGCGCGCTCGGGACAGCCGGGCGCTGAGGAGCGGACGGCGGTGCGACGCCCGGGGCGCCGCCCGCGCGCCGAATCGCGGTATTCACGGTGGGTACGGCTCTCAAACCGCCCGGCGTGTGATTCTCGCCGCTGACAGTGAGTGTCGGTGCGGCCTACATTCAGTTGCCATGAACGTCACGCCCTCCCTCAGCGACGGCAAGAACAAGCGGCGCAGCCAGTTGACGCACTTCCTGCGGAGCCGCCGTGCCGCGCTCTCGCCCCAGGACGTGGGACTGGCGACGGCCGGCGGCCGCAGAAGGGCCGGGCTGCGCCGGGAGGAGGTCGCGGTCCTGGCCGGGGTGAGCGCGTCCTGGTACGCGTGGCTGGAGCAGGGCCGCCCCATCAGGGTCTCGGACGGGATACTCGACGCGATCAGCGGAGCTCTGCGCCTCAGCGAGCTGGAACGCGTGCACCTGTACCGGCTCGCGGACGCCAACCCCCCGTTACCTGCGCAGTGCGCGGGCCGACCGGACCGTGAGGTGTTCCAACGCATCGTCGACACCCAGCTGTTGGGCCCGGCCTGTGTCATCGACCGCTACTGGGACGTGGTCGCGGCCAACCGGCAGGCCGCCGAGCTGTTGCACCTGGGCCGCGACGGCAACCAGAACTTCCTGACCAGCCTGTTCACCGCCTCCCACGGCCAGAAGTATCTGAACTGGCCCCAGGTGGCACGGCAGATGACCGCCCGCTTCCGCCTCCAGGCGTCGTACCTCGCCGACGATCCGAGGTACGAGGAGATGGCGGACCGGCTCGCCGAGAGCAATGACGAGTTCGCCAGGATGTGGGCCCGCCACGAGGTCGAGGAGTTCGTGCCGACGACCGTCGAGCTGGACCACGCCGACGAGGGCGGCCTCCCCTTCGTCCTGTTCACCATGGATCTCGACGAAGCCGCGTGCACCCGCCTTCTGGTGTATCTGCCGCCGGGTGTCACCGGCCCCGAGACGGTCTGGCAGTAGGAGCGGGCCGGCAGGGTGGTGGTCGTGGCACCACCGCGGCCACGCATAGCGTTCGCACGGTCTGGTGAGGGTCCGTCCCACCGCCGGATAATCGCCGTACGAGACGGCGTGGGCATGCACGCCGTTCGTGTCAAGCCGCGTCCGCCGACCGTGCGCCAGGCCCACCGTTGACGCGTGTTCCGCGTCCGTCACCTCTCCCCGAGAGTGGAGAACGGCCCCTTCCCCGCGAGCTCGGCAGCGGCGTCCTGCACCGCGACTCAGGGAGGCCCCCTTGATCCACGTGTTGTCTCACGGACGGCTGGCGGGGGAGGCGGCGGCATGAGCAGAGCGGCGGTCCTCGCCGGGCTCGGCACCTACGTCCCGCCCCGCGTTGTGACCAATGAGGAACTGTCCCGGACCCTGGACACCTCGGACGAGTGGATCCGCACCCGGACGGGCATCACCGAGCGGCACTGGGCCGGCCCCGGTACCGCCACCGGAGACCTGGCCGTGGAGGCGGGCACCCGGGCGCTGAAGTCGGCCGGCTCCGGCGACGTCGACCTGGTCGTCCTCGCCACCACCACCCCCGACCACCCGTGCCCGGCGACGGCTCCCGAAGTCGCCTCCCGGCTGGGCCTGCAGACCGTCGCCGCCTATGACCTCGCCGCCGTGTGCAGCGGGTTCGTCTACGCGCTGGCGTCCGCCACGGGTGCCATCGCGGCCGGCATCGCCGAACGCGCCCTGGTCATCGGTGCGGAGACGTACTCCACGATCCTCAATCCCGAGGACCGCACCACCTCGGTCATCTTCGGCGACGGCGCCGGGGCGGTGGTGCTGCGGGCGGGCGACCCCGCCGAGCCGGGGGCGCTGCTCGGGCACGACCTGGGCAGCGACGGCTCGCTGAAGGACCTCATCATCGTCCCCTCCGGCGGTTCACGGCAGCCGGTCGCCGGTGCCGGCGCATCCGGAGCACGCCCCGCCGACTCGTACTTCAGCATGCAGGGCAAGCCGGTGTTCCGGCACGCCGTGACCCGTATGGCGGCCTCCTCCCAGGCCATGCTCGACCGCGCCGGCTGGGCCGCGGAGACGGTGGACCGGTTCGTCGGACACCAGGCGAACGTGCGGATCCTGCATGCCGTGGCCGATCAGCTCGGGATGGCCAGGGAGCGGACGGTCGTCAATCTCGACCGGGTGGGCAACACCTCGGCAGCCTCCATCCCGCTGGCGCTCGCCGACGCCGTCACCGGCGGCCTGATCACACCGGGCGACCGCGTGCTGATGAGCGCCTTCGGCGGCGGTGTGACCTGGGGTTCGACCGCTCTGGTCTGGCCCGACGTCGCACCCGGCTGAGGCATGCCCCGGCCGGCCGCCGGTCAGGTGCGACCGGCGGCCGGCTCCCGGACCCGGCCGCGCTGCCGGCCCGCGTGTTCTCCGTTTCTCCGTTCTCCGCAGTACGCAATCAACTCACCGAAGAAGTCGAGGAGTTACAGATGGCCGAATCAGCAACACCCCTGGCCGTGGCCGTCCTGGGAGCGGGCAACATCGGCCGCCCGCTCGGCCGGCACTGGCTGGCCGCCGGGCACGCGGTGACTTTCGGTTCCCGGGACCCGGAACGGCTCGCCTCCTTCGTGGCGACGCTGGGAGGGGGCGCCCGGGCCGCGACCCACGCGGAAGCCGTCGACGCGAGTGACGTCGTCCTGCTGTCCGTCCCGCATCCGGCCCTCGAGGAACTGCTCGACCAGCTGGGCGACCGCCTGGCCGGGAAGATCGTGATCGACGCCACCAGCCCGATCGCGGTCTCGGAGCACGGCCTCTTCGTATCGGGGCTCGGCCCCGGTGCCACCCAGGGGAGCTGGACCGCCAAGCGGCTGCCCGGCAGCCACGTGGCCCGCGCGTTCAGCCACTTCCCGGACGAGCTGCTGTGGCCGCGCGGCACCGGGCAGCGCCACTTCTGGGGCATGGCCGTCGCGGCCGACGACCCCGGTGCCCTGCGGGTCACCGAGACCCTGGTGCACGACGCCGGCTTCGTCCCGGTCCGTCTCGGTGGCCTGGAGGAGTCGGCCGCCATGGAGCCGGGCGGCGCGCTCTTCGGCTACTTCTCCACCCCGGCGGGCGTGCGCGCCGCCGCCGGACTCGCCGGCTGAGCCGTCGGGAGAAGGAAAACCGCGACGGGCACACAAGGGACCGCCTGCTCCGGCCGGAGCAGGCGGTCCCGTGTGTGCCCGCGGGGCGATCAGACCTCCACGCCGGCCCGCAGCGCG
>NZ_JBSFHW010000037.1:0-112700 GCF_053597275.1 Streptomyces sp. NPDC001492
GTGCGGGCCTTCTTCGTGCGCCACCGATCAGCCCGTCCGGCGTTTGAGGACGAGGCCGTTCAGGCCGAAGCGGGGGTCTGGGGGCGGCAGCCCCCAGGGACGGCCACCGCAGCGCCGTGCGCTGTCACACCGGCGACGCCCCGTCACGCTGCACCGGCGCAGCCCCACGCCGTCTTGACGGCGTCACATTCCGTCGGTACCCAGAAGACAGGGCCCGTTCCCCGTTCGGCCCCGTGGAGGTGGCGTATGGCGGCGTCGGTCAGGCACGAGACACGGGCCCTGCTCCGTGCGCATCTGTCGGCCGCTTCCTCGTACGGCCACCTGACCCGCCACTGCCCCATATGCCACCACCTGCTGCGGCTGGCGATGGACTCACCGAGGGCCGGCGAGGTCCCGGACGAGGCCGTCGACGAGGAAAGTGCCGCCGGCGCATGACGTCCGACGCCCCAACGCCCGCCCCGCCATGGGAATCTGGACCGCCTGCCTCCTCTAGCGCACGGACGCAGAAGGCAACAAGGACCGCGGCGTGTGACGGGTGTCACCGCATGAGTTTCTGAAAGCGCGGTACTTACACCCCACCTACAAGTGGTCAATTTTATATGTGCAATTGCACCACTCGGGGACCTCTCCGCGAGACTGTCACAGGGCCCCGGCCGAGCGGGCCCCACGGGCGGTCCGACATCCTTCCCCAGACTCCGACAAGGCCGCTCACAGCGCCCCGGCCCGGGCAGGCCGCGCGCACAAAAAAGATCGCGCTGGACCCGGCGGAGTCCAGCGCGATCAACGACGCACCCTGTTACTTGCTTGGAAAGCTCTGAAGAGCGTGGGCGTGGAGCCTGTTGGGGCAGACCCCGCGTCGCTTGGAGCCAGGGTTCGGGCGCTGCGGCAAGTGGGGGACCTGCCGGTTTGCCCGGTTATGCAGTTGTTCAGGCCTCGCTGCGCTGCTGCGGGATGCCCGCGAGCAGTGCACGGACCTCCGCCTCGCGGTAGCGGCGGTGCCCGCCGAGCGTACGGATCGAAGTGAGCTTTCCGGCCTTCGCCCACCGCGTGACCGTCTTGGGGTCGACGCGGAACATCGTGGCGACCTCAGCCGGGGTCAGCAGCGGCTCGGCATCAGGGGTGCGAGCGGTCATGAGCGGCCTCCTCGGGAGAACCGAACCTTCTCGGTTCTTTCCTCTAAATTCTGCACCTTGACCCGCGTTGCCCGAAATGGTCGACGCGGGTCGAGTCGGTTATAGGACGAACGGCTTGTCCTCGGCACTACAACTACACCATCTGTCCAGCCGCGTCGGCCAAACCGATGGAATTGCCCCTCCAGGTGTTCATCAGCGACGGAAGCCGATGGACCATGCCATAGCGGACAGTCACGTCACTGTGACGATCAGTCACAGGACAATCAGGAGCCACGAGACCCCCCAAAGCGTGCAATGCTGAGATTCCGCCCACAGTGGTACGCACTGGGACGGAGGGAGCCCTCCCCGGACTCCTTGTCCTATTTTGGCACGAGGAGGGGCAAGGGACGCAAGGGCCGCGTAAGTGCGGTCCGTCACGCTTGACACAGCTTGAGATGAACGCCCGGATCGGGACCTACGTCCCATGTTGACGAAACCTCAGGAAACTCAGAGCACACTTCGGTGCGAGGACGAAACCCCAAAACGGGCGATTCGTCAAACGTCAGTTCGTTACCTGAGGTGGTTCTCAGTTGGCCGAGCGCCGGTCCCGGACCGCCCGCCAGCGCTCCACCAGCCGCGCGTACGCCGCCCCCGCGGCCGCCCCGTCGCCCTGCCGCAGCGCCTCGATGCCCTCGGCGACGTCCGCCGCGGAGTGGTCGTCCTCGAGCTCACCGGCCGGCAGCGTGTGCACCAGGCCGCCGTAGTCCAGCTCCACCGTCGAGCGCGGGTGGAACTCCTCCAGCCAGCGCCCCACGTCCACCAGGCCGTCGATCAGCGGCCCCTCGTCGATGCCGTCCTTGAGGGCCCGCAGCGCCCGCGCCACCCGCCGCCGCGCCTGCACCATGGGCGTCTGGTAGCGCAGCATCGGGGGGATCTCGCCGGAGCCCTTGTCGAAGCGCCGCTCCTCGTCCGCCACCAGCACGAACCAGTGCAGCGGGACCTGCCAGGTCGCCGTGCGGATCCACGGGCGGGCGTCCGGGTTGCGGACCAGCCAGCGCTCGTAGTCCTGGGTCGCCTGGCGGCGTACGACCTCCGGGAGCACCGCGTCCAGCACCGGCCTCGGCAGCTCCTCGGGCAGCTCCTGGAGGGCCTGCCAGCCGCGCAGCCGGGTCCGCCAGGGGCACACGCACAGCACCCCGTCGGCCTCCAGCACGAAGGCGTCACCGCTCTCGTGCACCGGCACCGGGATCGGCGGGGTGGGCACCAAGTCGGCCAGGGAGCGGCGCAGTTCGTCCTGGTACGAGGGACGGTCGGCGCGCCGGGCGTAGCGCGCCCAGTGGCTGCGCTCCGGCTCGGGGAAGGCGGCCAGTGGCTCGTACACGCGCAGGTACGTCGCGTACGGGACGATCACCGAGGACACCTTGGGCACGCCTGCTCCCTCCCCCGCCCACCACCGGGAAAACCTGCGGAACCCGCTCACAAACCGGCGGGAAATCTATGCAAATCGTCGCACGGACGTACTCCGCGAGTGGGTGATCCTGAGCACTGCGCGGTGACGGGGGCGTCCAGGCTCTAATCTCATGCCCACAGCACCCGCCACCCGCACGGGAGCTGGTCTCCGACCGCCGCTAGCTACTCAGGAGTCACCACAGTGACCGACGTAACCGGCGCACCTGCTGATGTACTGCACACCCTGTTCCACTCGGACCAGGGCGGACATGAGCAAGTCGTGCTCTGCCAGGACCGCGCCAGCGGCCTCAAGGCCGTCATCGCCATCCACAACACCGCCCTGGGCCCCGCCCTCGGCGGTACCCGCTTCTACCCGTACGCGACCGAGGCGGAGGCCGTCGCCGACGCGCTGAACCTCGCCCGCGGGATGTCGTACAAGAACGCCATGGCCGGTCTCGACCACGGCGGCGGCAAGGCCGTGATCATCGGCGCCCCGGAGAGGGACAAGACCGAGCAGCTGCTGCTCGCCTACGGGCGCATGGTCGCCTCCCTCGGCGGGCGCTACGTGACCGCGTGCGACGTCGGTACGTATGTCGCCGACATGGACGTCGTGGCCCGGGAGTGCCGCTGGACGACCGGACGCTCCCCGGAGAACGGCGGCGCCGGCGACTCCTCCGTCCTCACCGCCTTCGGCGTCTACCAGGGCATGCGGGCCAGCGCCCAGCACCTGTGGGGCGACCCCTCGCTGCGCGGCCGCAAGGTGGGCATCGCGGGCGTCGGCAAGGTCGGCCACCACCTGGTCCGGCACCTGCGCGACGAGGGCGCCGAGGTCGTCGTCACCGATGTGCGGGAGGAGGCCGTGGGGCGGATCCTCGCGGCGCACCCGGAGGGCGTGAGCGCCGTCGCCGACACCGCGACCCTGATCCGCGCCGAGGGCCTGGACATCTACGCCCCCTGCGCGCTCGGCGGTGCCCTGAACGACGACACCGTGCCCGCGCTGACCGCGAGGATCGTCTGCGGCGCCGCCAACAACCAGCTCGCCCACCCGGGCGTCGAGAAGGACCTCGCCGACCGCGGGATCCTCTACGCGCCGGACTACGTGGTGAACGCCGGCGGTGTCATCCAGGTCGCCGACGAGCTGCACGGCTTCGACTTCGACCGGTGCAGGGCAAAGGCGGCGAAGATCTTCGACACCACCCTGGCCATATTCGCACGTGCGAAGACGGACGGGATTCCGCCGGCCGCGGCGGCCGACCGGATCGCCGAGCAGCGGATGCACGAGGCCGCCGCAGGGCGCAGTCTCTGACCTCGGGGAGGTTTGGCCGGTACCCGTCGGCGCACACTTAGAGAGAACTCTCACGTTCGTCGGCGGGTCGCCTGCCGAGAAGTGGTTAAAATCGCGGTTGACCAGCGGGGACGGGGCGCCCCGAGGGTCCTGGACCCGGGCCCGTCCTGCGGGCGACGTACCGTATGGGCGCGGGCTCAGGTACCGTGGAAGCCCTACGGACCGGTCTCTCCGCGGAGAGCCCGTTCTAGATCATGAACGCGTGTCAAGACTCTGGGGCCGTCGAGCCCCGTCACCGAGGGGGTCGAGCCATGGGGCGCGGCCGGGCCAAGGCCAAGCAGACGAAGGTCGCCCGCCAGCTGAAGTACAACAGCGGCGGGACTGACCTGTCGCGTCTGGCCAGTGAGCTGGGCGCTTCGACTTCGAGCCAGCCGCCGAACGGCGAGCCGTTCGAGGACGACGAAGACGAAGACGACCCGTACGCCCAGTACGCGGATCTCTATAACGACGACGATGAGGACGAGGACGACGAGTCCGGTCCCGCGTCGTCGCAACATCGCCGCGGCGCTTGACGCACTAGCTGTGCTTGACCCGGTCCGGGGTGGTCCACACCACCGGACCGGGTTTTGCGCTGTCCCAGCGGGCCTCAGGCGCTGTAGTCGCCAACCAGTTCCGCGCCCGTCGCGTGGTCCCCGCGGTCGGTGATCTCGCCGGCGACCCATGCCTCGACGCCGCGGTCGGCCAGCGTCGCCAGGGCCACGTCAGTGGACTCCTCGGGGACGATGGCGATCATGCCCACGCCCATGTTGAGGGTCTTCTCCAGCTCCAGGCGCTCGACCTGACCCGTCCTGCCGACGAGGTCGAAGACCGGGGCCGGGGTCCAGGTGGAGCGGTCGACGATCGCGTGCAGCTCGTCGGGGATGACCCGGGCGAGGTTCGCGGCGAGGCCGCCACCCGTGACATGGCTGAACGCGTGCACGTCGGTGGTACGGGTCAGGGCCAGGCAGTCCAGCGAGTAGATCTTGGTCGGCTCCAGCAGCTCCTCGCCGAGGGTGCGGCCGAACTCCTCGATCCGCGCGTCGAGCGACAGGCCTGCCTGGTTCAGCAGGACATGCCGGACGAGCGAGTACCCGTTCGAGTGAAGCCCGGAGGCCGCCATGGCGATCACCGTGTCACCCGTACGGATGCGATCCGGGCCCAGCAGCCGGTCGGCCTCCACAGCGCCCGTACCGGCGCCGGCGACGTCGAAGTCGTCCGGGCCGAGCAGGCCGGGGTGTTCGGCCGTCTCGCCGCCCACGAGGGCGCAGCCGGCCAGCACACAGCCCTCCGCGATGCCCTTGACGATCGCGGCCACCCGCTCGGGGTGGACCTTGCCGACGCAGATGTAGTCGGTCATGAACAGCGGCTCGGCGCCGCACACCACGATGTCGTCCATGACCATCGCGACCAGGTCGTGGCCGATGGTGTCGTACACACCCAGCTGGCGGGCGATGTCGACCTTGGTGCCCACACCGTCGGTGGCGGAGGCGAGGAGAGGACGCTCGAAGCGCTTGAGGGCGGAGGCGTCGAAGAGGCCGGCGAAGCCGCCGAGGCCGCCGAGGACCTCGGGGCGCTGCGTCTTCTTCACCCACTCCTTCATCAGCTCGACGGCGCGGTCGCCCGCTTCGATGTCGACGCCCGCGGCTGCGTAGCTGGCACCAGTTGTCTCAGACATGACGGTGAGAACTTTCGTGTCGTACGGCAGACGTATCTAGAAAAAGCACAGCACGGGCTTTACGGGCGGCGGATCGCGTCGGCCGCGGCCGTGGCTGCGGGACCCGCGGCCAGCTCCGTCTCCAGCAGCTGCTTGCCGAGCAGCTCGGGGTCGGGGAGTTCCATCGGGTACTCGCCGTCGAAGCAGGCGCGGCACAGGTTCGGCTTGGCGATGGTGGTCGCCTCGATCATGCCGTCGATGGAGATGTACGCCAGCGAGTCGGCGCCCAGCGAGGTGCCGATCTCGTCGATGGTCATGCCGTTGGCGATGAGCTCGGCGCGGGTGGCGAAGTCGATGCCGAAGAAGCAGGGCCACTTCACGGGCGGGGAGGAGATCCGGATGTGGACCTCGGCGGCCCCGGCCTCGCGGAGCATCCGCACCAGCGCCCGCTGGGTGTTGCCGCGCACGATCGAGTCGTCGACGACGACCAGGCGCTTGCCCTTGATGACTTCCTTCAGCGGGTTCAGCTTCAGGCGGATGCCGAGCTGGCGGATCGTCTGCGAGGGCTGGATGAAGGTCCGGCCGACGTAGGCGTTCTTCACGAGACCCGCGCCGAAGGGGATGCCGGAGGCCTCCGCGTAGCCGATGGCGGCCGGGGTGCCGGACTCCGGGGTCGCTATGACCAGGTCGGCCTCGACCGGGGCCTCCTTCGCCAGCTTGCGGCCCATCTCCACGCGGGAGAGGTAGACGTTCCGGCCGGCGATGTCGGTGTCCGGGCGGGCCAGGTACACGTACTCGAAGACACAGCCCTTGGGCTTCGCTTCCGCGAATCGGGAGGTGCGCAGGCCGTTCTCGTCGATGGCGACGAACTCGCCCGGCTCGATCTCGCGGACGTAGCTCGCGCCGCAGATGTCGAGGGCGGCGGACTCGGAGGCGACCACCCAGCCGCGCTCCAGACGGCCGAGGACCAGCGGGCGGATGCCCTGCGGGTCACGGGCGGCGTACAGGGTGTGCTCGTCCATGAAGACGAGGGAGAAGGCGCCGCGCACCTTCGGGAGGACCGTGTGGGCGGCCTCCTCGATGGTCAGGGGCTTGCCGTCGGCATCCTCCTGGGCGGCGAGCAGCGCCGTCAGCAGGTCGGTGTCGTTGGTGGCCGCCACGCGCGGGGTGCGGCCGCCCTCCTTCTTCGGGAGGTCGGCGACCATCTCGGCGAGCTGCGCCGTGTTGACCAGGTTGCCGTTGTGGCCGAGCGCGATGGAGCCGTGCGCGGTGGCGCGGAACGTCGGCTGGGCGTTCTCCCACACGGAGGCGCCGGTGGTCGAGTAGCGGGCGTGACCGACCGCGATATGACCCTGGAGCGAACCGAGCGAGGTCTCGTCGAAGACCTGGGAGACGAGGCCCATGTCCTTGAAGACGAGGATCTGGGAGCCGTTGCTGACCGCGATTCCCGCGGATTCCTGGCCCCGATGCTGGAGGGCGTAGAGCCCGAAGTAAGTGAGCTTGGCGACCTCTTCACCGGGAGCCCAGACTCCGAAGACGCCGCAGGCGTCCTGGGGGCCCTTCTCACCGGGGAGCAGATCATGATTGAGTCGACCGTCACCACGTGGCACGGCTCCGAGTGTAGGCGAGATCGACCACTGGTCCGAATTGGGGATACCTGCCGCCAATGGATCACTGCTCGGCGACCGCCTTGGCGGTTTCTCCGTTTTCGCTGGTCAGCGTGAGGGTTTGATGATCCAACCCGTAGCTGACGGTGCCGTCGAAGAGGCGCAGGAGGCCCTTCTCCGTATGCATGAGTGAGGTGTCGCACATCATTCGTGTGGTGGACGGGGCGCCAAGGGTGATATGTCCGTCGCGAACCGTGGCGTCCGCGGTGACGTGGTTGCAGCCGAGGCGGCCGGTGACCTTGCCGGACTTCTTGTCGAAGGTGAGGTACGCGGAGGTCTTCTGCCGGCCCGGCAGGCCGGTCGCCGTGCCGTTGGAGTCACCGAGTGCCGTGATCGTCCACTTCGTCCCGTACAGCGGGGCGTCCTTCTCCTCGGTCAGCCGGATGCGGTCGCCGTCGCGGGTGGTGAGCGTCAGCCCGTCGTCCTTGGTCTCGACCGTGAGCGAGTGGTCGGTGAGGGTGGCGGCGAGGGCCCGCTCGAAGGCCATGCGCCGGGGCTCGCAGGCCATTAGGGTCTGGCGGGCGTTCGTCAGTTCGACGCGGTGGTCCGTGAAGGCGGCCTTGGCGCCGAACTCGTTGCAGCCGTAGTTGCCCACGGCGGTTCCGTCCGTGCGGATCCGGAGGTCGGCGGCGGACGGAGCACGCCGGGTGGTGCCGTCCACGGTGACGCTGTCGACCTTCCAGTGGACGCCGGCCACCTCCGACACGACGGAGGTGCCGCCCGTGTCGCTTCCGCACGCCATGACGAGCGGAAGCACGGTCAGGACGGCGAGGGTGAGTCGCTGTTTGTCCATGCCGATGGGACGGGAGGGACGGGAGACCGGTTCCCCCCGTTCACCTCATCAGCGGCAGCAGCCCGCTCAGGTCGGCCCGTTCCCCGCTGGCGCTGACCTGGGCCTCCTGGATGGCGTCCGCCCAGGTCACGCGCCCGGTCGCGAGCCGGATCCAGGTCAGCGGGTCGGTCTCTACGACGTTCGGCGGGGTGCCACGGGTGTGCCGGGGGCCCTCGATGCACTGCACGACGGCGTAGGGCGGGATCCGCACCTCGGTGGAGCCGCCGGGCGCCTTGGCGGCCAGGGCGTCGGCGAGCAGCCGGGTGCAGGCGGCGAGCGCCTGGCGGTCGTACGGCACCTCGAGTCCCGGTACGGCGGCGTTCAGGTCGTCGGTGTGGACGACGAGTTCGACGGTACGGGTGACGACGTAGTCGGCGAGGGGCACGGCGCCGAAGTTGGTCTCCAGAAGACGGCTGCCGGGGTGCTCGTCGAGCAGCCTGCCGAGGCTCTGCTCGATGTCCGCGAGATGGGCGCCGAGGTCGGTGTGCCGCTCGGCGAGGTGCCGGGTGAACTCGTCGATGGCCGAGGAGTTGGCGGCGGTGGCGAAGACCCAGTCGAGCAGCACGGCGTCCTGCTTGGCGGGCTCCGGCTTGTCGAGCGACCGCTGGACGGCCGTCACCGCCATCCCGATGTGCGCCACCAGCTCCCGCACGGTCCACTCACCGAGGCGGGTGGGGAGCGCGAACTGCTCGGGGGGCAGCTTCTGTACGGCCTCCCGTACGTTCCCGAGCTGGGCGAGGACCGCGGCGCGGACCTTGGCCGGGTCGTAGGTGCGGGGGCGCTTCTTGGCCGGAGGCATGGCGGCGAGCCTATGCCTTCACGGCGTAGCCGCTCAGCCCCTTTTCGACCAGGTCGAACGCCTGCCGGGCGCGCTCCGCGGCATCGGCGGCGACCTCGTCGGCGGTCTCGCCGCGCGCGATGCGGGCGTGATGCTCCTCGATGAGGGCGTTGCGGGCGGCGCTGAGCATGGCGGCGGCGACGGTGGCGAGCATGAGGTCGCCGGTCTCCTCGGCGAGCAGCGCGGCCAGGTCGCGGGTGCCCCTCTGGGCGGCGAGGAAGGCGCGCTCCATCAGGACCGGGGTGCCGAGGACGAGTTGGCGCAGCTGCCGGGCGAACGGTTCGGGGTGCAGCCCGACCGAGGGGTCACGGGCCTCGGCCATCTCCAGGAACTGCCGGCGCACGGCCTCCACGGCGGACTCGCCGGCCCGGCGCTCGCGGACCGCGCGGGCCGCGTCGCCGAAGTGCTCCTCCATGGGCAGGAAGACGAGGTCCTCCTTGGAGCCGAAGTAGTTGAAGACGGTCATCTTGGAGACCTCGGCCGCGTCGGCGATCTCCTGGACCGAGACGGCGTCGAACCCGCGCTCGATGAAGAGCTCGACGGCCACCTGCCAGATCCGCCGCGCGGTCTGCGCCTTCTTGCGCTCCCGCAGCCCCATCACTTCAGCCATGACCTCACTGTACCAAGCCGAATTTTAAGCTGAGATGAAACATTGACTCAGTACACAAAAGGGCCCATGGTGGTGTCATGACCGAGATCCGGCGCAAAGTCGCCTTCGTCGTCTGCCTGCTGACGATCGTCCTGGCCCTGCTGGACATGCAGATCGTGTCCGCCGCGACCGTCCCGATCGTCCGGGACCTCGACCCCGGCCACGGCATCGACAAGATCCCGTGGCTGGTCAGTGCCTACGCGCTCGCGTCGGCGGCGATGCTGCCGCTGTACGGCAAGCTGTGCGACGTCGTCGGCCCGAAACGCGTGTTCACCGGCGCGATCGCCACCTTCCTGCTCGGCTCCGCGCTGTGCGGCGCCGCCCAGTCGATGGCGCAGCTGATCGCGGCCCGGGCAGTGCAGGGACTGGGTGGCGGTGGCCTGATGAGCGTGACGATGGTGGTCATCGCCCACCTCAAAGGCCCGGAGGAGAAGAGTGCCGACAAGGGCACCAACCTGGGTGGCCTCATCGCCGGCGGGGCCATGGCGGTCGGCCCCTGGATCGGCGGCCTGCTGGCCGATCACGCCGACTGGCGCTGGATCTTCTACGTCAACCTGCCCGTCGGTGTCGCCGCCCTGGCCGGCGCCGCTCTCGCCCTGAAACTCCCCGAGCACCACGTGCGCCGCCCGGTCGACTACGCGGGCGCCGCGCTCGCGGCCGCTTTCTCCAGTGCGCTGCTGCTGGTGACGGACTGGGGCGGGAAGCGGTACGCGTGGACGTCTCCGGTGATCACCGGGATCGTCCTGACGGGAGTCGCGGCGCTCGCCCTCTTCCTCTGGCGGCAGCTCCGCGCCCCCGAACCGGTTCTCCCTCTGTCTCTGTTCAAGATCCGCGAGGTGCGGCTGGGCTTCGCCGTACAGGCCATCATGGGCGGGGCGATGATGTGCGCGATCTACTACGTCCTGATCTACCTGCAGGTCGCCCGCGGCATCACCAGTTCCTCCGCGGGCCTGTACCTGGTCCCGATGGCCGCCGGCCTGGCGACGGTCGGCCTGCTCACCGGCCCGCTCACCGCACGCGGCTGGACGGCCCGCACCTTCACCCTCACCGGCACGGCCACCAGCGCCGTCGCCTTCGCCCTCCTCGCCACGACGACCGCCCCGCACACCTCACTCTGGCTGATCCGCGGCGAACTCTTCCTGGCCGGGGCCGGCTTCGGCCAACTGGTCGGCCAGCTGATCCTCCTGGTCCAGAACGCCGCCCCACACCACCAGCTGGGCGTCGCCACCACCGGCATCCGCTTCTTCCAGACCCTCGGCAACGCCCTGGGCACCGCCCTCTTCGGCACCGTCCTGGCCCGCCTGTACACCGCCCACGGCCCCGGCGGCGACGTCAGCGCGCTGGCCCGGCTCACCGGGGCCGCTCACAAGGACGGAGTGCAGGCCTTCACCGACGCGACGCAGACGGTCTTCTGGGGCGGGGCGGCGCTGATGACGCTGGCCGCCGTACTGGCGCTACGGCTGCCGACGTCCCCGCCGGCCGAGGGCGACACCCCGGAGACCGCGCTGGAGCACCAGCCCGCTGGGGCCTGACCGTTCACGGGCCATCATCCGTGCGAGTGATCACCGGCGAAGGCCGCCCCCGCTCGCATACCGCGAAGTTCGGCGAGAAGGTGCTGCTTCCCGACCCGATCGGCATCGAACTCGACACGGAGATCCTCAAGAACTACGTCCGCTGAACGCCCGACCAGCCGAGAAGGCCCCGCCCGGATGATCCGGGCGGGGCCTTCACCGTCGTAGCACTGCCTACGCGAGCAGCGCCGGGATCGTCCCCTCGTGGGCCTCGCGCAGCTCCTCCAGGGGCAGTGCGAACTCGCCCTGGAGCTCGATCGAGTCACCGTCGATGACACCGATGCGCGTGACGGGCAGACCCCGCGCCCCGCACATGTCGTTGAAGCGGACCTCCTCGGAGCGCGGCACGGCGACGACCGCGCGCCCCGCCGACTCGGAGAAGAGGAAGGTGAAGGCGTCGAGCCCGTCCGGTACGACCAGGCGCGCGCCCTTGCCGCCGAGCAGCGCCGACTCGACCACGGCCTGGATGAGGCCGCCGTCGGACAGGTCGTGCGCGGAGTCGATCATGCCGTCCCGGGAGGCGGAGATCAGGATCTCGGCGAGGAGGCGCTCGCGCTCCAGGTCGACCTTCGGGGGCAGACCGCCGAGGTGGTCGTGGATCACCTGCGACCAGGCCGAACCGCCGAACTCCTCACGGGTGTCGCCGAGGAGGTACAGCAGCTGCCCCTCCTCCTGGAAGGCGACCGGCGTGCGGCGGGCCACGTCGTCGATGACGCCGAGGACCGCGACCACGGGCGTCGGGTGGATGGCCGCCTCGCCCGTCTGGTTGTAGAGCGAGACGTTGCCGCCGGTCACCGGGGTGCCGAGCTGCTGACAGGCGTCGGCGAGACCGCGGATGGCCTCCGCGAACTGCCACATGACGGCCGGGTCCTCGGGCGAGCCGAAGTTCAGGCAGTCGGAGACCGCGAGGGGCTTGGCACCGGTCGTGGCGACATTGCGGTACGCCTCCGAGAGGGCCAGCTGCGCGCCCGCGTACGGGTCCAGCTTGGCGTACCGGCCGTTGCCGTCCGTGGCGATCGCGACACCGAGGCCGGACTCCTCGTCGATGCGGATCATGCCCGAGTCCTCGGGCTGGGCCAGCACCGTGTTGCCCTGTACGAAGTGGTCGTACTGCGAGGTGATCCACTTCTTGGAGGCCTGGTTGGGGGAGCTCACCAGCTGGAGGACCTGCTGCTTGAGCTCCTCGCTCGAAGCGGGCCGCGGCAGCTTGTTCGCGTCGTCGGCCTGCAGCTCGTCCTGCCAGGACGGGCGGGCGTACGGCCGCTCGTAGACCGGACCGTCGTGCGCGACCGTCCGCGGGTCCACGTCGACGATCTTGCCGCCGTGCCAGTAGATCTCCAGGCGGTCGCCGTCGGTCACCTCACCGATGACCGTGGCGATGACGTCCCACTTGTCGCAGATCTCCAGGAACCGGTCGACCTTCTCCGGCTCGACGACCGCGCACATGCGTTCCTGCGACTCGCTCATGAGGATTTCCTCGGGCGAGAGCGTGGAGTCGCGCAGGGGTACGTCGTCCAGGGTCACGCGCATGCCGCCGGAGCCGTTGGAGGCCAGCTCGGACGTGGCGCAGGACAGGCCCGCCGCACCCAGGTCCTGGATGCCGACGACCAGCTTCTCCTTGAACGCCTCCAGGGTGCACTCGATGAGGAGCTTCTCCTGGAAGGGGTCGCCGACCTGCACGGCCGGGCGCTTGGACGGCTTGGCGTCGTCGAAGGTCTCGGAGGCCAGGATGGACGCGCCGCCGATGCCGTCGCCGCCGGTCCGGGCCCCGTACAGGATGACCTTGTTGCCCGCGCCGGACGCCTTCGCGAGGTGGATGTCCTCGTGCCGCATCACGCCGATGGCACCGGCGTTGACCAGCGGGTTGCCCTGGTAGCAGGCGTCGAAGACGACCTCGCCGCCGATGTTCGGCAGGCCCAGGCAGTTGCCGTAGCCGCCGATGCCGGCGACGACACCGGGGAGCACCCGCTTGGTGTCGGGGTGATCAGCGGCGCCGAAGCGCAGCGGGTCGACGACCGCGACCGGCCGCGCGCCCATGGCGATGATGTCGCGGACGATGCCGCCGACGCCGGTGGCCGCGCCCTGGTAGGGCTCGACGTAGGAGGGGTGGTTGTGCGACTCGACCTTGAAGGTGACCGCGTAGCCCTGGCCGACGTCGACCACGCCCGCGTTCTCACCGATGCCGACGAGAAGGGCGTCCGACTGGGGGGCCTTCTCGCCGAACTGGCGCAGGTGCACCTTGCTGCTCTTGTACGAGCAGTGCTCGGACCACATGACGGAGTACATGGCGAGCTCGGCACCGGTGGGCCGACGGCCGAGGATCTCGACCACGCGCTCGTACTCGTCCTTCTTCAGGCCGAGTTCGGCCCAGGGCAGCTCGACGTCGGGGGTCGCGGCCGCGTGCTCGACCGTGTCCAGAGGCGTCCGGCTCATGCGTTGACCAGCTTCTTGAGGATCGAGGTGAAGAAGGGGAGGCCGTCGGTGCGGCCAGAGCCGATGAGGGGCTCGACGGCGTGCTCCGGGTGCGGCATGAGGCCTACGACGTTGCCGGCCTCGTTGGTGATGCCGGCGATGTCACGGAGGGAACCGTTGGGGTTGCCGCGCTCATGAGCGACTCCGTCGCGGGCCAGGTAGCGGAAGACGACCCGTCCCTCGGCCTCCAGCTTGTCCAGCGTGTACTCGTCCGCGACGTACCGGCCGTCCATGTTCTTGAGCGGGATGTGGATCTCCTGGCCGGCGGTGTAGTCGCTGGTCCAGGACGTCTCCGCGTTCTCCACCCGCAGCTTCTGGTCGCGGCAGATGAAGTGCAGGTGGTCGTTGCCGAGCATGCCGCCCGGGAGGAGGTGGGCCTCGGTGAGGATCTGGAAGCCGTTGCAGATACCGAGGACCGGAAGGCCTGCCTTCGCCTGCTCGATGACCGTCTCCATCACCGGCGAGAAGCGGGAGATGGCGCCGGCCCGCAGATAGTCGCCGTAGGAGAAACCGCCCGGAAGGACGACCGCGTCCACCTGGTGGAGGTCCTTGTCCTTGTGCCAGAGGGCGACCGGTTCGGCGCCCGCGAGGCGGATCGCGCGCTGGGTGTCCCGGTCGTCGAGGCTGCCCGGGAAAGTGACGACGCCAATACGAGCGGTCACTTCGCGGCCTCCGCGACTTCCTCCACCTTGACGGTGAAGTCCTCGATCACGGTGTTGGCGAGGAAGGATTCCGCAAGATCGTGGATGCGGGCGAGGGCGGCCTCGTCGACCGGCCCGTCAACTTCCAGTTCGAATCGCTTTCCCTGACGTACGTCGGAGATGCCGTCGAAACCCAGACGCGGCAGTGCGCGCTGCACCGCCTGGCCCTGGGGGTCGAGGATCTCCGGCTTGAGCATGACGTCGACTACGACGCGTGCCACGTGCACTCCCGGTGGTGTGGTGCGGAGCAGGTTCCTGCAGTGGTTTCAGACTACCTGCACAAAATTTCTACGCGCGTCGACTTGTAGGAATCTACGTGACGGCTGTCACGATCAGGTGCGGCGGCCCGCCCCTCCAGGAAATTTCCGGGAAAGATCCCGGATCGACATCCGAAACCTATTGCGCTCGGACACGCGGGAGGATTTAGTCGGGCTTCACATTGCATTGTCGGGCACTGTACAAATGAATTGTCAGCGTGCCGCACGAAGGGACCGATATTCGTGGCGCAGAAGGTCGTGGTCACTCTCTCTGACGACATCGACGGCTCGGAAGCGGCGGAAACGATCGCCTTCGGACTCGACGGCAAGTCGTACGAGATCGACCTGAATCAAGCCAATGCCAAGAAACTGCGTAAGGCGCTCGCGCCGTACGTGGAGGCCGGCCGCAAGCGGTCGAAGTCGGGCCGGACCTACCGGCAGACGGAGGTCGCCCCCGACCCGGCCGCCGTCCGTGCCTGGGCCCAGGCCAACAAGATGGACGTGCCGGCCCGCGGCCGGATCCCCAAGAAGGTCTACGAGGCGTTCAGCGCGGCGCAGTAGCCGCCGCCCGACGACCGGTCACCGGCCCCTCGGGAGAACCGACTTGCGCTGCACCCCTCCTGGTCAGCTAGAGTCTGGAGCACGCCGAGGGGCAAGGCCGAAGGGCCCGGCTCACGGAGTACATGCGGGTGTAGTTCAGTAGCAGAACATCCCCCTTCCAGGGGGAAGGCGCAGTGTGCAATTCCTGTCACCCGCTCTGCACCGCCGGTCCGGACCACTCTTGTGGATCAGGTAGGCTGGTGCTCGCGCCGATCGGTGGGAGCCGGTCGGAGGCAATGCGGACGTAGCTCAGTTGGTAGAGCGCAACCTTGCCAAGGTTGAGGTCGCGAGTTCGAGCCTCGTCGTCCGCTCTGATGGAAGGCCCCAGTCTTATGACTGGGGCCTTCGTCGTGTTCAGAACCTCTCCCTCCGCCCCTTCCCTCCGTCCTCTGACATTTGTCATGCCGAGTGATGACAGCGCGCACTGCTGCCCGGCCCCGGTCGCCGGGACGCTGAAGTCATGGACACGAACGAACACGGACACGTGATTGAGGTCACTGACCTGCGGCGTGTGTACGGGGGCGGGTTTGAGGCGGTGCGCGGAATCTCCTTCTCCGTGGGCCGCGGCGAGATCTTCGCGCTGCTCGGCACCAACGGCGCGGGCAAGACGTCCACGGTCGAACTGCTGGAGGGGCTCACCCGGCCGGCCGGGGGCCGGGTGCGGGTGCTCGGCCACGATCCCTACGAGGAGCGGGCCGTCGTACGGCCGAGGGTCGGAGTGATGCTGCAGGAGGGCGGGTTCCCGTCCGAGCTGACCGTCGCGGAGACCACGCGGATGTGGGCGGGGTGTGTGAGCGGAGCGCGGCCGGAGGACGAGGTGCTGGCGCTCGTCGGGCTCGGGAAACGGGCCGGCGTACGGGTCAAGCAGCTGTCCGGGGGTGAACGGCGGCGTCTGGACCTGGCGCTCGCGCTGCTCGGCCGGCCCGAGGTGCTGTTCCTGGACGAGCCCACGACCGGGCTCGACCCCGAAGGGCGCCTCGACACCTGGGAGTTGGTGCGGGCACTGCGCGAAGGCGGCACCACCGTGCTGCTGACCACGCACTATCTGGAGGAGGCGGAGGGGCTCGCCGACCGGATAGCGATCCTGCACGAGGGGCGCGTCGCGGCGACCGGGACGCCGGCCGAGGTGACCGCCGCGCAGCCCTCACGGATCTCCTTCCGGCTGCCCGACGGCTACTTCCTCGGGGACCTGCCGCCGCTCGGCGAGCTGGGGATCTGCGGGCACGAGGTGGACGGGAACCTCGTACGGCTGCGGACGCGGGAGTTGCAGCGGGCGGCCACCGGGCTGCTGGTGTGGGCCGAGGCGGCGCGGGTGGAGCTGCGGGGGCTGGATGTCCGGTCGGCCTCGCTGGAGGAGGCGTTCCTGGGGATCGCGCGGGACAGGGCGGTGGCGGCGTGAGTGCTGTGGTCCTCGGCCCGGTCGGGCGACGGTTGCGGGCGCTGGCGCGGGCGGAGCTGACTCTGCTCGGGCGCAACCGGAGTGCCGTGGTCACGGCGCTGCTGATGCCGCTCGCGCTGCCGTTCAGTGTGCGGCCCGCGGTCGACCAGATGAATCTCAAGGCAGAGGGGCTGACCGTCGGCACGGTGATGCTGACCGCCGCGATCGGCTTCTCCTTCCTGTTCGCCGTGTACACCTCCCTGGTGAGTGCCTACGTCGCCCGCCGCGAGGAGCTCGTCCTCAAGCGGCTGCGCACCGGCGAACTCGGCGACGCGGAGATCCTGGGCGGCACCGCCCTCCCCGTCGTCTGCCTCGGCTTCGCCCAGGCCGTCCTGTTCTGCGTCGGCTGCGCGGTGCTGCTCGACGCGGGGGCACCCCGGGCGCCGTATCTCACGATCCTCGGGCTGCTGTCGGGCCTGGTGCTGTGCGCCGCACTCGCCGCGCTCACCGCCTCCTTCACCAGGACCACGGAGAGCGCCCAGATCACGGCGGCGCCGCTGGTGTTCGTGTCCATGTTCGGCTCGGGCATCATGATCCCCACGGAACTCCTGCCGCACCGGCTGGCCTCCGTCTGCGAACTGCTTCCGCTCTCCCCCGCGATCCGGCTGGTCCGGGGCGGCTGGACCGGGCACCTGAGTGCCTACGAGGTGCTGGGGGCGGTGGCGACCGCTCTGGCCTGGACCGTGGTGGCGGTGTTTGCTGTACGGCGGTGGTTCCGCTGGGAACCTCGACGCTGACGGACGGGGGAGCAGTGGTGTTCGGGCTGATACGGGGGTGGCAGCGGCGGCACTGGCGGGAGCGGAGCAAGGCCGAGCGGGTCGAGCTGCAGACTCTGGTGACCGCGTACATCACCACCTGGGTCTTCTCCCTGTCCTGGCTGGCACTGCCGCTGGTGGGCGGGCTTGAGCGGCGGTCCGCCCCGGCGGTCGTCGCGGGACTGCTCCTGCTGGTGAGCGCCCTGCAGTGCGTGGAGGCCAACCGGCTCACCCGGAGCGTGCTCGACCACTACCTGGGCCGCGCCGAACTACCGGCCCGCGCCCTGCGCCCCGCCGCCGTCCTGATGGGCCTCGCGCTGGCCCTGACCTGGGCCCTCGCCGCGCTGGGCGGAGCCGACGCGGTGACGATCAGGCTGGTCATCGGTGCCGCGCTGATGCCCTTCGGGCTGCTGTACGGGCTGGTCGTGTCCATGCGGGTGTTCCTGCGCCGGTCCGCCGTGCTCGCCGTAGTGCTCATGGCCGCCTTCGCCTGGGCCTATCCGGATCCCGCCGGAATCGTCACGATCGGCGTACTGACCGGTTTCGGGGTGGCCGTCTCCCTGCTCGCCAGCCGCTGCGGTGCCTGGACCCTGTCCGTGCTGTGGGAGGCGGAACGGGCCCGGGAGGTCGAGGCCCGCCTCGCCGTCGCCGAGGAACGGCTGCGGTTCGGGCGGGACCTGCACGACGTGATGGGGCGGAATCTCGCCGTGATCGCCCTGAAGAGCGAGCTGGCCGTGCAGCTGGCGCGGCGCGGGCGGCCCGAGGCGGTGGAGCAGATGATCGAGGTGCAGCGGATCGCGCAGGAGTCCCAGCGGGAGGTGCGGGATGTCGTACGGGGATACCGGGAGGCCGATCTCGGGGTCGAACTCGCCGGTGCGCAGGGCGTGTTGAGCGCGGCCGGGATCCACTGCGAGGTGAGCGGGGAGGCCGGCGGGCTGGAGGTCGGGGTCCAGTCGGTCCTCGGGTGGGTCGTGCGGGAGGCGACGACCAACGTGCTGCGTCACGGGGACGCGGCGCGCTGTGACATAGCGCTGAAGACCGTCGGAGGATGTGTGGTGCTGACCGTGGAGAACGACGGCGCCTCGGATCCTGCCGGTGGCGGCGGGTCCGGACTGGCCGGGCTGCGGGAGCGGCTGTCCGCCGTGGGCGGGACGCTGCACGCGGGCCGGGTCGGGGCGGCTGCGTTCCGGGTGACGGCCGAGGTGCCCCTGAGCGTGAAAGAGCTCACGGCATGACCGCCGTCGTACGGCTTCTGCTCGCCGACGACGAGCATCTGATCCGGGGCGCGCTCGCCGCGCTGCTCGCCCTGGAGGACGACCTCGTGGTCGTGGCCGAGGCCGCGTCCGGTCCTGAGGCGCTGGCGATGGCACGGGCGCACGAGCCCGATGTGGCCGTGGTCGATCTTCAGATGCCGGGCGCCGACGGTGTGAAGGTCGCCACATCCCTGCGGGCCGAACTGCCCGGCTGCCAGGTGCTCATCGTCACCAGCCACGGGCGGCCGGGGCATCTGAAGCGGGCGCTTGCGGCGGGTGTGCGCGGCTTCGTTCCGAAGACGGTGAGCGCCCGGCGACTCGCGGAGATCATCCGCACCGTGCACGCCGGGAACCGTTACGTCGACCCCGAGTTGGCCGCCGATGCGATCGCCTCCGGGGACTCGCCGCTGACCGTGCGGGAGGCCGAGGTGCTGGAACTCGCCGCCGACGGGGCGCCCGTCGCGGAGATCGCCGAGCGGGCCGCGCTGTCGCAGGGGACCGTACGGAACTACCTGTCGTCGGCCGTTTCCAAGCTGGGAGCCGACAACCGGCATGCGGCGGTGCGGCTCGCGCGGGAGCGGGGTTGGGTATAGTTGGCTCCGCGCCACGGCGCACTGCGGACGTAGCTCAGTTGGTAGAGCGCAACCTTGCCAAGGTTGAGGTCGCGAGTTCGAGCCTCGTCGTCCGCTCCGGTTCGAAAGGCCCCCGGTTCCCGCCGGGGGCCTTTCGCGTGGCTACGCCCAGCTGGTACCCGTCAGGCGCTCGTACGCCTCGATGTACTTCGCCCGGGTCGCGTCCACGACCTGCTGCGGCAGCGGCGGCGGGGGCTGCTCGCTCTTGCGGTCCCAGCCGGACTCCGGCGAGGTCAGCCAGTCCCGGACGAACTGCTTGTCGTACGACGGCTGCGCATGGCCCGGCTCCCACTGGTCGGCCGGCCAGAAGCGGGAGGAGTCCGGAGTGAGGATCTCGTCCGCGAGGACCAGCGTCTCGCCGTCGAAGCCGAACTCGAACTTGGTGTCCGCGAGGATGATGCCGCGGTCGCGGGCGATGTCCCGGCCCCGGCCGTAGACGGCGAGGGTGGCCTGGCGCAGTCGGGCGGCGGTGTCCGCGCCGACCTGGCGGGCGACCTCCTCGTAGGAGACGTTCTCGTCGTGCTCGCCGACCTCGGCCTTGGTGGCGGGGGTGAAGATCGGGGCGGGGAGTTCGCTGCCGTCGACCAGGCCCTCGGGGAGGGCGAGGCCGCAGACCGTGCGGGACTCGTTGTACTCGAGCAGGCCCGAGCCGGTGAGATAGCCGCGGGCGACGGCCTCCACCGGGACCATCTGCAGCGACTTGCAGACGAGGGTGCGGCCGGCCCAGTCGGCGGGGGCGTCGGCGGGCAGATCGGTGCCGATCACGTGGTTGGGGATCAGATCGGCGATCTGGTCGAACCACCACAGGGACAGCTGGGTGAGGACGCGGCCCTTGTCGGGGATCTCGGTCGGCAGCACCCAGTCGAAGGCGGAGATGCGGTCGCTGGCGACCATCACGAGGTCGCCGGCCTCGTTCTGGTACAGCTCGCGCACCTTGCCGGTGTGGAGGTGAACCAGGCCCGGAACCTGGATCGGCTCGGGCTTTTCTACGAATCCGGACACGGTTCCTCCCCGTGGTTCTGTCCAATGGGGTCGATTCTCCCGTATGCCGGGGGTCGCCCCTGGAGTGGGGTGGGTTCGAAAGGGGCGGTGACGTGGGCTTACGTGAGTTCAGTCACGTTTGCAGATGCGGTCCAGGAGGTTGGCCGTGGCGCGCTGGACGCGTGTGTCGACGTGGCCCGGACGGTCCAGGGCCGGGGACCAGGCGAAGGTCCCGGACGCGAACACCAGGGCGCCGGAGGGGGCTCGGTAGAGGGAGGTCTCCTGGTGGCGGAGAGCTCCCTCGGAGTCGGTGTACGGGGAGTGGGCGAGCAGGATGCGCTCCTCGTGCTCGGGGAGCGCGGTGCGCGGGAAGTAGCGGTCCGCCTCGCCCGCGACCAGGCCTTCGATCCGGTCGCCCTCGTGGGCGCCGGTCGCCTCCCACAGCCAGTGGTCGGCGTTGCGGACGATCAGGGGGTGGGGGTCGGGGACCCGGCCCGCGTACTGGATGCCGACCAGTTGCTGCTCGGGGCGGTCGATCTCGCGCCAGAGGACCGGCCGGCCGGGGCCTTTGCGCTTGCGGCAGGTCAGCAGGCGGTCGGGGACGCCGGACGGGGACGGGCCCAACTCGACCTGCCAGTACATGGTGTTGGCGGAGAGGAAGACGAGGGACGTGCCGTGCTCGCGGGCGAGTTCGACGGTGCGGCGCATGCTGGCCGACCAGTACTCGTCGTGTCCCGGGAAGACCAGGCCGCGGTAGCGGGTGGGGTCCACCTGGCCCGCGTGCAGGTCGCGGGCGTCGGCGTAGGCGAGGTCGTAGCCGTAGCGCTCGGCCCAGCGGATGAAGTCGTAGGCATGGCCGACGTGCAGGGGGAGGCCGGCTCCGGCGTACGGGCGGTCGAAGGAGACCGTGGTCGCCGCGTCGGACTCGCCCAGCAGACGGCCCTGTTCGTCCCAGGCGTGGTAGAGGCTCGCGCCCGTGCGGCCGTCCTCCGGGTAGAGGTTGTACGCCTGCCACGTGACGTCGGGCAGCAGCAGGAGCAGGTCCGCGGGGTGCTTGTCGCGGACCGTGAAGGGGATGTGGGAGCGGTAGCCGTCGACGGTGGTGAGTACGGCGACATAGGCGCCGATGCTCCAGTAGCTCGGGATCTGCAGGCGCCAGGAGAGCCACCAGTGGTGGCAGGAGACCGTGCGGTCCGCGGTGAGCGGCGGGGGCTGGACGATGCCGGAGAGGCGGGGGCTGGTGGTGATCTTGGCCGCGCCGTCGCCGCCGTAGTGGCCGATGCGGTAGATGTCGACGCTGAACTCCTGGGGCGGGTCGACCGTGATGTGGAAGTCGACGGCCTCACCGGGGGCGACGGCGCCGGTGGAGATGAAGCCCTTGATCTGGCGGTGGACGTCGTCCGCGGAGCGGGGGCCACCGGCGGCTCGGGGTGCCGGGACGCGCGGGGTGTCCGGGGAGCCGTCCGACGACTGCGGGGGGCCGTCCACGTACCAGGGGACCACCTGGCCGGTGTCGTCGAAGTACGTCTCGCTGCCGCGGAGCCACGGCACCGGGCCCTGGCCGAAGGGGTCGGTCACGGCATGCGCCAGCGCCCCGGATTCCCAGCGGCGGATCTGCTCCTGCCCCATGGTCGCTCCCCTCCCTCGATTCCCCGCGGTCGCGTGGTGTGCCTGTCGCATGGTGTGGCGTGCCTGGCTTGTGGCCCTGGCGTGCCCGGCTTGTGCCGCAAGCCCTTGCCATGTGCTCGATCGGTCCCAGCACATCACATTGCGCACCCATGTGGTCACTATTCGTTGCGAATTGGCCGAAAGTGGAATGCGGGGTTCCGGAACGGGTGACCGTCACACAAGCCGGACGGGCTTCTCGGGGCGTATGCCGGATTCGAGAAGCCAGGCCCGCAGGGGGGCCGGGTCGCCGTCCTCGACGAGGCTGAGGACGCGGGGGGTCAGATCCGTGGCCCGTTCGCCCTTGATGAGGAGGGACGGGCCGTCGAGCCAGTCGAGGCCGGGGGTGGCGCCCGCGGTGTCCATGGCGGCGCAGCAGACCATCGCGGTGACGTGGTCCGCGAGCAACTCGCGGGCTGTTCTCGCGGGTTGGAGCGGGAAGAGCGGGAGCGTGGCTTCGTCCCAGAAGGCGGCGTCGGGGGCGGTTCGCTCCGCGGGGGTGGCGGCTGCGGCTTCCTCGCGGGCGAGCTCGGCGGTGAGGCCTGCGGCGAGGGTGGCTGTGCGTTCGTTTTCCGGCGGCTCGGCCTCGGCTTCGCCTTCGGCCTGGATGTCCCCGCCCGCACCGCCTGTGCTGCTTTCGTCGTCGGGCGCGGTTGGCCCCTGCGGAGCTTCCTCGCCGTCGGCGACCGCGGCTTCGGGGTCCGGGGCCGGTGGGGTCGACAAGTGGTGGAGGATTCTGGAGAGGGTGGGGCCGTCGGGGGGCGGGGTGGTGGGGTCGGGGGTATGGCTCACGCCCAGGGTGTCGAGGACCCGGTGGAGGCGGGCCGCGTCGGTGCGCCATTTGCGGTCCACGACCTCCTCCGGATATTCGTCCCAGTCGACCGGCGCCCAGTCCGGGCCGGGCTCGGCGGGACCGCCGTGGAAGAGGCGGGCGGCGAGGAGTGAGGCCGCCCCGTCCACCGTGCCCGGCTCTTCCAGCAGGTCGCAGGCGGGGCGCTCGCCCAGACGGGAGGCGAAGCCCTCGGCCAGGCGGTCACGGCGGGAGAGTTCGGTGAGGGCCGCCACCACTCCCGCGTCCAGGCGGGACGGCCAGCGGCCCATCCGCCAGGCGGGCAGCGCGACCCGGGTCAGCAGGCGGTCCCAGCCCGCGTAGGCCAGGCCGACCTGTTCCTGGGCGACGATCCTGAGGCCGTAATCCACAGCCTGTGCACGCTCGGAGGCCGCGGCCGCCACGCCTCGCTCCATCTGCGCCGCATGCTCCCGGCAGCTGCGCAGCAGCACGCGGGCCACCCAGCCGATGCTCGCGCACACCCCGCGGGTCAGGGGACAGCGGCCGGGGGTCGAGCCGACGGCCACCGCCGCGTCCAGGCCCCGTACGAAGCGGCGGGCCGCCGCTATGTCCGGGTGGGCGGAAGGTCCCGTACCGGCGACGACCGGAGCGAGGACCGCGCGCAGTTCGCCGACGCGCATCCACCACAGGAAGGGGGAACCGATGACGAGGACCGGCGCGGCGGCCGTGCGCCGGTGGGCGCCGCGCATACCCGCTATCTCGTCCCGGTCCGCCGCGGGGGGCGGGCCGTGCGCCGGGTGGGTGCGGTCCTCCAGCCAGCTGTCGCAGTCCGGGGTGAGCGCTATCGCCGAGGGCGCGGGGACGTCGAGCCGGTCGGCGAGGTCGCGCACCATCCGGTACAGGTCCGGGGCGGACTCCTCGGCGATCGGGACCGTCGGGCTGACGGCCGGGCGGGCGCGGGCGACGACCAGGGCGATGGCACCCGCGGCGAGCAGGACGAGGACGGCGAGGGGGGTCATGGTCCAGCGGGCGGCGTGCCAGAAGGGGCCCACCAGGTGGTCGGTGGAACCGCCGGCCAGCAGGATCACGGCGACCGCCGCGGGCAGCACCGCCACGGCCAGCGCCCTGCTGCGGATGCGCAGCACGGCGAGGGCCCTGGCGCGCGCTGCCTGCGCGCCCGCTTCCACACCCATACCGGTCCCGGTCACGGCCGGTCCTCACCCCCTCCCAAGCTGTCCTGGCTGCGCGGCTGTCCTGGCGTTGCTCACTCCCCCACTGTGGCACCCGCCACTGACATCGCAATGCCGGTGGGCCAAGTGCCGGACCGCTTGCGCCGCACCCTAGTTGGGGCCTCGGCCCACGTCAGCCGGATGGGGCATCGGTCACTCGATGGAATGGCCTTGGGGAAAGGTGGATGACGGAAAGCGAAGATCAGGCCCCTGCTCCCGAACCGATCCCGAGCCCGGTCCCGACTCTGTCCCGAACCGGAGACGGAACCCTTCGGGCCCCGGATCCTTAGACGGATCCGGGGCCCGAAGGGTTGGCCGGCGGGTGTGGGCGACATGGTGGGTCAGGCGTTCTGCGCCGCCTTCGCCGCGATGTCCGTGCGGTGCTGGGAGCCGTCGAGGCGGATACGGGAGACGGCCCGGTACGCGCGCTCGCGCGCCTCGGTGAGGTCCTTGCCGGTCGCCGTGACGGACAGGACGCGGCCGCCGGCGCTGACCACCGCGTCGCCCTCGTGTCTGGTCCCGGCGTGCAGGACGTACGCGTGCGGGGCGTCCTGGGCGGCCACCTCGTCGAGGCCGGTGATCGGGTCGCCGGTGCGGGGGGTGCCGGGGTAGTTGTGCGAGGCGACGACCACGGTGACCGCGGCGGCCTCGCTCCAGCGCAGGGGCGGCAGGTCCTGGAGGGTGCCGTTCGCCGCGGCGAGCAGGACGCCGGCCAGCGGGGTCTTCAGGCGGGCCAGCACCACCTGGGTCTCGGGGTCGCCGAAGCGGGCGTTGAACTCGATGACCCGGACGCCGCGCGAGGTGATCGCGAGACCGGCGTACAGGAGGCCGGAGAAGGGGATGCCGCGACGGCGCATCTCGTCGACGGTCGGCTGCAGGACGGTCTGCAGGATCTCCTCGACCAGCTTCGGGTCGGCCCACGGCAGCGGCGAGTACGCACCCATGCCGCCGGTGTTGGGGCCCTCGTCGCCGTCGAGCGCGCGCTTGAAGTCCTGGGCGGGCTGGAGGGGGACGACCGTCTCGCCGTCGGTGATGGCGAAGAGGGAGACCTCGGGGCCGTCGAGGAACTCCTCGATGACGACGCGCTCGCAGGAGTTGGCGTGCGCCCTCGCCGCCTCGAGGTCGCCGGTGACGACCACGCCCTTGCCGGCGGCCAGGCCGTCGTCCTTGACGACGTAGGGGGCGCCGAAGGCGTCGAGTGCCTCGTCGACCTCTTCCGGGGTCGTGCAGACGTACGAGCGTGCGGTGGGCACCCCCGCACCCGCCATGACGTCCTTCGCGAAGGCCTTGGAGCCCTCCAGCTGCGCGGCCTCCCGGGAGGGGCCGAAGACCGGGATGCCCGCCTCGCGCACGGCGTCGGCGACCCCGGCGACGAGGGGTGCCTCCGGGCCCACGACCACGAGGTCGGCGCCGAGTTCCGTGGCCAGCGCGGAGACGGCCTTGCCGTCCAGGGCGTCGACCTGGTGCAGCTCGGCGACCTCGGCGATGCCGGCGTTGCCGGGGGCGCAGTGCAGCGCGGTGACGTCGGGGTCGAGGGACAGGGAACGGCACAGGGCGTGTTCGCGGGCGCCGCTGCCGATGACGAGGACCTTCACGGGGGTCAGCCTAACGGGGGTTTTGTGCGGGGTGCCGAGCGGGAGAGGAGCGGTGAGCTGTACGTTCCTCCAAACCGCGCCGGATGGTGGGGTTGCCGGCCCTGGGGGCTGCTGCCCCCGGACCCCCGCTTTTCGGCCTGAACGGCCCCGTCCTCAAACGCCGGACGGGCTGAAGTGTCCTGACCGGCGCCGAGCAAGGCCGCGGGCGAAAGCACGGCCCAAGAAGGGCCGTGCGCGGAAGCGCGGCTCACTCGTTCGTGAACTCCTCCACGACCGTCGCCCCCAGCTCGCGCACGATCAGTTCGTGGCCGGAGAGGGCCGATTCGTTGAGGTCGGGGTCGTCGTCCTCGGGGATGTCGTCCTCCGGGGAGACCGGGGGCGGGGGTTCCGGGGCCCTGGGCTGGGGGGAGGGTGTGGGGGTGGTCCGGGCCGTCGGGGGCGGTGATGTGGGCGCGGGTGAGGAGGGGGGCGGCGGGGACGCGGGGCGCTGTGTGGGGGTGCCGGCGCCGGGGTTGCCGTAGCCGCCTCCGCCGTAGGAGCCGTTGGAGGGGGCGGGCGGCGGGGCCGAGCCGCCGGAGGGGTCGACGATCGCCTCGATCTTCCACTGCACGTTGAACTGCTCGGCCAGCGCCTGGCGCAGTACGTCCTCGCTGCCGCTGCTCGCGAAGTTGTCGCGGGCGCCGGCGTTGACGAAGCCGAGCTGGAGGGTCGTGCCGTCGAATCCGGCCACCTGGGCGTTCTGGCTGAGCAGGATCCAGGTGAAGCGGCGGCGGTTCTTGACGGCCTCCAGGATGTTCGGCCAGAGCATCCGGGGGTCGGGGCCGCCGCTCGGGGGCGTGGAGGACGCGACGGGGGCGGGTGCCGCCGCCTGCGGGGCGGGTGTGGGCGCGGGTGCGGAAGCGGCCGGTGCGCTGGGTGCGGCCGGGGGCTGGCCGGCGCCCGCCGGGGTTGCCGTGGGCCAGCCGCCCGGGCGCCGGCCGCTGCCCGCGGAGGCCGCGGTGGGCCAGGCGCCGGGGGCCGGGGAGGCCGGGGTGGGGGTGGGGGAGGCCGGGGCAGCGGGCGGTGGTGAGGAGACCGGTGCGACAGGCTCGGCGGCGGTGGTCGGAGGGGGTGCGGGGGCTGCGGGTGCTCCCGGGCCGGCCGCAGCGGCTGCGCCGGCACCGGCGCCGGCGCCGGCGGCCGGCGTGCCTGCTGCCGGGGCTCCCGAATTCCGTACCGCAGCGCGCGCCGCAGCGGGGCCGCCGCCCGGCGCAACCGGGCCGCCGGCCGGGCCGCCGACGGCACCGGGCATCGGTCCGGCGTGCGCCTCGGGCCCCGGCACATACCCCAGGGCCGGTGCGCCGCCGCCCGCGGAGAAGTTCACGCCCCGCTCGATCCGGTCGAGCCGGGCCATCACCGAACGCTCGTCCCCGTACGCGGCCGGCAGCAGGACGCGCGCGCAGATCAGTTCCAGCTGGAGGCGGGGCGAGTTGGCGCCGCGCATCTCGGTGAGGCCCTCGTTGACCAGGTCGGCGGCGCGGCTGAGCTCGGCGGCGCCGAAGGTGCCCGCCTGGGCCTGCATGCGCTCGACGACGTCGGCCGGGGCGTCGATGAGCCCCTTCTCCGCGGCGTCCGGCACGGCGGCGAGGATCACCAGGTCGCGCAGGCGCTCCAGCAGGTCGGCGACGAAGCGGCGCGGGTCGTTGCCGCCCTCGATGATGCGGTCGACGACCTCGAACGCGGCGGCCCCGTCACCGGTCGCGAAGGCCTCGACGACGGAGTCCAGGAGCGAACCCTCGGTGTAGCCGAGGAGGGACGTCGCCATTGCATACGTCACACCGTCCGCCCCGGCGCCCGCGAGCAGCTGGTCCATGACGGACATGGAGTCACGCACGGAACCCTGACCGGCCCGGACGACCAGTGGCAGCACGCCGTCCTCGACCGGGATGTTCTCCTTGCCGCACACCTCGCCGAGGTACTCGCGCAGCGTCCCCGGCGGCACGAGACGGAACGGGTAGTGGTGCGTCCGCGAGCGGATCGTGCCGATGACCTTCTCGGGCTCGGTGGTCGCGAAGATGAACTTGAGGTGCTCCGGGGGCTCCTCGACGACCTTCAGCAGCGCGTTGAAGCCGGCCGACGTGACCATGTGGGCCTCGTCGATGATGTAGATCTTGTACCGGCTGGCGGCGGGCCCGAAGAAGGCCTTCTCGCGCAGCTCACGGGCGTCGTCCACACCGCCGTGCGAAGCGGCGTCGATCTCGATGACGTCGATGGAGCCCGGCCCGTTGCGCGCCAGGTCGCGGCAGGACTGGCACTCCCCGCAGGGCGTGGGCGTGGGTCCCTGCTCGCAGTTCAGGCAGCGGGCCAGGATGCGTGCGCTCGTCGTCTTGCCGCAGCCGCGCGGCCCGCTGAACAGGTACGCGTGATTGACCCGGTTGTTGCGCAGCGCCTGCTGCAGCGGGTCGGTTACATGCTCCTGCCCGATGACCTCGGCGAACGACTCCGGGCGATAGCGGCGGTACAGCGCGAGAGACGACACGCCTACGAGGTTATAGGCGCCCACTGACAACGCGGACCGCCCGGATGCCGAGAGCTCCGCCGGACGAAACCAAAGCGTCTTGTGACTGCCGTTTCACAGAAACGGAGCACCCCTCATGATTAAGTTGAATGCTCAAATACAACAGCAAACGCACAGTGCCCCTGCCGCCCCTCTCCCCACACCCCCCACACCCCCCACACCTCGCAAGGACACTCATGCCCCTCTACTTCATTCGCCATGGCGAGTCCCAGGCGAACGAGCAGAACCGGTTCGCCGGACGGCTGGACGCCCCGCTCACCACACTCGGCCTCCGCCAGGCCGAGCAGGCGGCCGACCGGGTCGCCGCCCTCGTGGCCGCCGGCATACGCATCGACGAAGTGCACACGTCCACCCTCCGCCGCGCCCAGGAGACCGCCCGGACGATCATCGACCGGCTGCCCGAACCACCTGACCGGGTCACGATCGACGAGGCCCTCATAGAACGCGACTTCGGTGTCTACAGCGGCCGCAACAAGAGCCTGGTGAAGAAGACCATCGGCTTCGCCGGCTACACCGAGGCGTTCCACTCCCCGACCGGACGACCGCCCGGTGGCGAGACCTGGAGCCAGATGTACGCGCGCGTGGCCGCGTACTACGACGAGGTGCTCCTGCCCGCCTCCCGCGCAGGCCGTACCGTCCTGGTCGTCGCCCACAAGTACATCGTGGAGATGTTCGCGCTGGTCGTTGCGGGCGCCCGCCCCGAGTCGTACCGCGACTTCAAGATCCCCAACGCGCGCCCGCTCTCCGAGGAGGACCTGCGCCGCGCGGTCGCGGCTCCGGCGGCGGCCGGCCTGCTGAACGACCTCGGCGAGATCGTCGAGATCCGCCTCCCGCTGCTGATCGCCGCGGCGGCCCTGGCGGGGACGGTCGCCCAGCTCGCCCTGGGCGTACAGGTGCCCGCCTTAGTGTTCACGGCGACCATGACGGCCCTGCTCTCGGTCGGCTCCTTCTTCGCCATGCTGCGCGTCAACCCGCGCACCCTCCGCCGCCCGCTCGCGAGCCTCCACACGGCCTGGCCCCTGCTCCTGCCGCGCCTGAGCCTGGGCCTGGTCCTGCTCTGGGCGGGCCACTCCCTCCCCCTGCAACTCGCCGGCCTCTTCCTCCTGCTCCCCCCGGCCCTGGTCGTACCCACTCTCTCCCTCCTCTGGGGAGGCGACTACTTCTTCGCCGTACGCCACACGGTGGCCGCTTCGCTGGCCCTCCCGGTGCTGCTGCTGGCGGGGCTGGCGCTCCCGGTCATGCTGCCGGGCGGCGTGGCGCAGGCCCATACGCTCACCACCCTCGAACCGGCGCTGCTCACATACGCGGCCGTACTGCTCGCCGCCCTCTTCCTGCCCGGCGCGGGCGCCCAGGCGCTGCGCCGCCGCGACCCGATCCGCGCGGGCGCCCTGAGCACCAACTGGAACTGGCTGGGCGGCCTTGCCCTGATCCCCCTGGCGGGCCTGGCCACGTTCGCGCTGACCCCGCCGACGGGCCTCACGGCAGCGCTCGCCACCCACCTGCTGCTGACGACCACCGTCACCGCCGCGGCCCTGACAGCCCTCCGGGTGCTCACGGCGCTCTTCCTCCGGCTGCGCCCGCACGGCACCGGCCTCGGCCGCGACATGTTCATCACGCAGAACACGCCCAACGTCTTCCTGTGGCTCGCCATGACCGCGGTCCTCGCCCCCACGACCGGCCGTCACCCTTCGGTCATCGGCCTGGGCGTCGCGCTCGTCTTCTTCCTGGCGGTCTACGTCGACGAACGGATCTTCCTCCGCGCCCACCAGCGCGATCTGTCCCCCGGGGAACACAAGACCCCCCACGCACCCGCCAGAGCCGACCTACCCTTGCTGCCTTCCGGCCCTGGGGGAGTTCAGTCAGATAGCGCCGCGTGAGGGGCTGAGCCCCACCTTACCCGATCGCCGGGCGCCCGAACGAGTTCGCTAGCACCCTCCGACGTCATGTAATGTTTCCGGCGGAGGATTCGCCTAGAGGCCTAGGGCGCACGCTTGGAAAGCGTGTTGGGGGCAACCCCTCACGAGTTCGAATCTCGTATCCTCCGCCAGTGCCTCACCGGGCACGATGTCGAAGGGCCCCACCGTTCGCGGTGGGGCCCTTCGACGTTGTCCGTCTCAGTTTCCGTCTCAGTCGGCTTCCGCGGAGTACCGGTACCGCTCGTGGCGGTCTCCCGCAGCGGGATCGGTTGTTCCGGCCTTCAGGCGGTGTACGGCCCCGGGGAACTGCTCAGCGCTTGGCGCAGCCGCGGCTGAACAGCCGAAACGAAGGACCCGGCCGCTGAGCGGTCGGGTCCTTCGCCGCTTTGTGGATGGGCTGCGGGCTGTCGGCAGTTCGTGCTGCCCGGTCGTGGGCCACGAGGGCGTCGTGCGTCAGCGGCGCCCGGGCGAAACGGAGTGGAGTTCCACGCCGACCCGGCACGGGAGCGGCGGCAGGGCGCCGGTGAACGGTGCCGGGCGGCCGGTGGACGTGCCGAAGAGGGCGGCCGCCTGTTCGGCGTCGAGTGCGAACTCGATGCGGTCGCACTCCGCGGGGCGGTCGGCGGGGCCGACGACCAGGTGGAACGCCACCCCGCCGTCGGCGTCCTGGTTGGCGGTGACCAGAGCGTCGACCACACCAGAGATCTCATGCCGGGTGAGGGTCTCGGACTGCATCTTCATGACGTTCCTCCTGATGTTCTTGGTCCAGGTGGGTTCGTGCGGGGCGCTTGCGCCTACAACTCGGGGGCCTTCTCCAGCAGGGGGCGGCCCCACTGCTCCGCGAGCGCCGCCTCCAGGGCGGCGCCGACCCGGTACAGGCGGTCGTCCGCCATGGCCGGAGCGATGATCTGGAGTCCCACGGGGAGGCCGTCGTCCGGAGACAGGCCGCAGGGCAGTGACATGGCGGCGTTGCCCGCGAGGTTGACCGGGATCGTGCACAGGTCGGCGAGGTACATCGCCATGGGGTCGTCAACGCGCTCCCCGAGCGGGAACGCCGTGGTCGGCATGGTCGGCGAGACCAGGACGTCGACGTCCTCGAAGGCCCGGGTGAAGTCCCGGATGATGAGAGTGCGGGCGCGTTGGGCGCTGCCGTAGTAGGCGTCGTAGTAGCCGGAGCTGAGCGCGTAGGTGCCGAGGATGACGCGGCGCTTGACCTCGGGGCCGAATCCGGCCTCGCGGGTGAGCGCGGTGACGTCCTCGGCCGAGCGGGTGCCGTCGTCGCCCACCCGCATCCCGTACCGGATCGCGTCGAAGCGTGCCAGGTTGCTGGAGCACTCGGAAGGCGCGATCAGGTAGTACGCGGGCAGGGCGTACGTGAAGGACGGGCAGGACACCTCGGCGACCTCGGCGCCGAGTTCCCGCAGCAGCTCCACGGCCTCCGTGAAGCGTCGTATCACCCCGTCCTGGTAGCCCTCACCGGAGAACTCGCGCACCACACCGACGCGCATCCCCCGCAGGCCGCCGTGGCGTGCGGCCTCGACGACGGGCGGGACGGGCGCGTCGATGGACGTCGAGTCCATCGGGTCGTGCCCCGCGACGACCTCGTGCAGCAGGGCCGTGTCCAGCACCGTGCGCCCGCACGGGCCGCCCTGGTCGAGGGAGGAGGAGTAGGAGACGAGCCCGTAGCGGGACACCGAGCCGTAGGTCGGCTTGACGCCGACGGTTCCGGTCAGGGCGGCCGGCTGGCGGATCGAGCCCCCGGTGTCGGTGCCGATGGCCAGGGGCGCCTCGTACGCGGCCAGCGCCGCGGCTGATCCGCCGCCGGAGCCACCGGGGACCCGCGTCATGTCCCAGGGGTTGCGGGTCGGCCCGTAGGCGCTGTTCTCGGTGGAGGAACCCATGGCGAACTCATCCATGTTGGTCTTGCCGAGAATGACGATCCCGGCGGCCTTGAGCCGGAGCGTCAACGTCGCGTCGTAGGGCGGGACCCAGCCTTCCAGCATGCGGGAGCCACAGGTGGTGGGCACGCCCCGGGTGGTGAAGGCGTCCTTCAGAGCGAGCGGGACACCGGCCAACGGGCCGGGTCGCTCGCCCCGCGCCAGCCGGGCGTCCACCGAGCGGGCCTGGGCGAGGGCCCCTTCGTGGTCGACGTGCAGGAACGCGTGCACCTTCTCGTCGACCGCGTCGATGCGGGCGAGGTGGGCCTCGGTCACCTCGACGGCTGTGACCTCCCCCGCGGCGATCTCCGCGGCGATCTGTGCCGCGGTGAGCCTGATGATGGCGCTGTCGGTCATGCCGGGCCTTTCCCGTGTGGTGCGATACGGCGTACCGCCTCCGCGAGGACCTCAGGAGGCTGGGCGAAGGGGAGGCGGAGGAATCCTTCGAGGTGTCCGTCGGTGCCGAAGCGAGGGCCCGCCGCCAGGCGCACACCGTCGCGTTCCGCGAGGGCGGCGATCTCGCGGGCGGACCGGCCTCCGGCGTGGGCCCACAGGGCGAGCCCGCCCTCCGGCACCCGGAAGGTCCAGTCGGGCAGTTCGCCGCGCAGGGCCGTGACGAGTGCGTCGCGCCGGGTGCGGGCGCGTTCGCGCTGGACGGCGACCGTGTCCGCGAACACGCGGGCGTCGCCGAGGAGGTGACGGACCACCAACTGTTCCAGGACGGGAGGGGCGAGGTCCACGCCCGCGCGCCGGACCGCCAGGGTGCGGACGAGCTGGGGCGTGGTGCGGATCCAGCCGACGCGCAGTCCGGACCACAGGGTCTTGGCCGCGGAGCCGACCGTGATCACGCTGCTCCCCGGGTCGAGGGCGGCGAGCGGGGTCGGTGCCGGGGCCGGGGGAGTGAGGGACAGCTCGGCCAGTGTCTCGTCGACGAGCAGGGTCACGCCGGTGGAGGCGGCCAGGGCGACGAGGGCACGGCGCCGGTCCTCGGACATCAGCAGGCCGGTCGGCTGCTGGAAGTCGGGGGTCAGACAGGCCAGTCGGGGACCGGCAGAGCGCAGTGCGCTGTTCCACGCCGGCACGTCCCATCCGTGGTCGCGCAGCGCCACGGGGAGAGGGCGAGCGCCCGCCGCCTCGACGGCGCGCACCAGGTTGGGGTGTCCCGGCGACTCCACGGCCACCCGGTCGAAGGGGCCGGTCAACTCCCGCAGCAGCAGCGCGAAGGCGCCGGTCGCTCCGTTCGTGACGAGGATCTGTTCGGGGCCGGTGGGCACACCGCGCCGTGTGTACCACCCCGCCACGGCCTCCCTCAGCTCCTCGAGCCCCGCGGGGAAACACCCATGGCCGTGCGCGTACCGGGCCAGTTCCCGTCCGGCCGCGTCCACCGCCGCCGACAACCACGGCTCGGGAGCGGGCAGCGAGGCCGTCACCAGATCGATGACGCCCGTGCCTCCCTCCTGCTCGGCCCTGCGTGGAGTCGGAACCCGAAGCGGCATCCCCGCCGCACCCCGCGCCGCCGGTGCCGGCTGCGGGGGCAGGATCGTGTACGTGCCCGAGCCGTGGCGGCTCTCGGCGTGACCGGAGGAGCACAGGAGTCGATAGGCGGCCGTGACCGTGGTTCGGCTCACGACGAGGTCGGCTGCCAGCCGGCGTTCGGCGGGCAGGCGCGTGCCGGGTGGGATACGGCCGTCGCGGACGAGGTCGAGCAGACAGGCCGCCAGTTGCCGGTATGCACTGCCGGCTGTGCCGCGCCAGTCGCCGAGCAGCGGTCCCAGCGGAGGAACAACGGCCTGTCGCGCCCCGTCCACGCCCATCCCCCCCTCTCGTCCTCTGTGTCGCTTCATGCCTCTCCCCCGCGGGTGCCGCCCGGCACCCGAGCATGCTCAGGCTCCCAGTGACGCGATCCGTTCGCTCTCGCCGCTTGTCAGGTCGTTGGCGAGTCTGTTCCAGACGCCGGCGTAGCCATGGGCGAGTTGGGCCAGGGACTCCCGGCAGTGGGGCGGGACCGTGGCGGCGATGCGGCCGCCGTCGCGGGCGATCACGGCGCAGGCGTCGAGGACCCTGAGGACGCTGCGGCCGGCGTCGCTGAAGCGCAGGGAGGGGTCGCGACGCAACGCGTCGAAGAGGCGCAGGATTTCGTCCTCTGCGATGGGCCGCCCCGTGCTCGCCGGCGGCACCCGGCGCTGCCCGGGCGGGACGGACGGCTGGGCCTGCGGAAGCCTCGGGTCGCGGCCGCTGCGTTCGGGTACCGGGCTCTCGCCGCGCCGGATGCGGGCCCGTACGTCGGCGACGGTGGCGGGAGCCAGGCCGGCCCGCGCGGCGATCTGGCGGAGGGAGGCGCCGGGATCGCTCCTGATGAGCTCACCCGCGAGTTCGCGGCGCTGTGAGGAGTCGACCGGGCGGGAGCGGCCGTCCCGGCCGATCCTGAACCCCCCGGCTTCCGTGTCGGCGCCGCGCAGTCGGGCCACCTTCTTCGCGGAGAGCCCGGCGAGGGCCGCCACCGCCCGGTCCGCCCAGCGCGGGTGCGCGGCAAGGATGCGTCGTGCGGCGGCGATGCGGTCGTCGGTGGAAAGGGGCCGGCCGTGCGTGACGTTGGTCGCCACGGCGAGCAGCCGGGCGGCGTCCAGGTCCCCCTCGAAGAAGCGCGCGGAGATGTGGTCGGCACCCCGCAGACAGGCGGCCCGCAGACGGTGCGCACCGTCGACGACGGTCATGGTGGCACGGTGCACGAGGATGGGCGGGAACTCCGCCTCCGTCTCGGCCAGCGTCCGTACGTAGTCCTCGTCCTCGCCCGCGCTGCGGGGCGAGAAGTCGTCGAAGTCGACGACGAGGTGTTCGATCGGTACCAGCTCGACGGGCTGGTCCAGGAATCCACGGTCGCGCAGCCTGATCAGATGGTCCGCGCCGTCCGGCGACGCCCCGACATCCGGAAGATCACGAGTGCCCTGGCCGTCTCGGTGGTCGCGAGTGTCTCGGTCCACAGCTGTCCCCCTCAGAAAATCGTCCCACGTGCACGCTGGTCCAGGCGATGCGGGGCGGCTCACTGCCAGCCGAGGTCGTCCTCTCCGGTCAGGAGCGGCGTGGCACCGGCGACCGTGTGAACTGCCGTGCTGTGGGCGGGAGTCAGTCCCTCGGCGGCGGCCGCACCGGCGCCCGCGGTCATGATGACCGCTCCGGTCACGATCACTCCGCGCAGGAGCCGACGGGAGACGTGGGAGGAGTACTTGCGCGACATAGCTTCTGCCTTTCTGCTGACTTTGTGCTGGCAGGAAGAAGTGTTGTCGCAGCTCCGGGGGATGGAACAGTGGTTCCGCGCGGGGCAAACCGGCCCTGGCCTACTGCGTCCACCCCCGTTCGCAGAGGGGAACGGGGGAATTCATGCGCATCCCCCGCTTCGATCAAGGATACGCAAAGCGCGGGGCGGATTAATTCATTCCGTGTGCCCCGGCAGGTATTCGGGCACAATCAGCGGCACTTGGGCGCTCCAGAACTCCCAGTCCTCGAGCAGGGGGTGGGCGGCACAGGTCCGCCGCCACAGCGACTCGGCCGCCACCTCGGCTTCCTCCAGAGTCGGAGCCCTCAGAAAGATCCCGACGGTCGGGGCCGACGCCTGATCACGATGGACACTGACGTGCTCGAACCCCTCGACCTCCGCACCGCATCCGGCGACGGCGGTCGCGGTCCAGTCGGGCATGGCGCAGCCGTAGGGGTGCGGCCGCAGATAGACGTGAACGAGATACATGTGCCACCTCAGGAAAGTCAGGAACACCCCCAGGGAATGCGCCTTACCGATGCAATACTCCCCCGACCCAAAACACCAAATTAAGGACAACGGCTTGCCTGTAACAACCAGGCCACGTACTGTCGGCTGACTCTTGACTGCTGAGCGCCACCGGTAATTGTCCAACGTTGAATTTCCGACTGGGGGCTGCCGAAATAAATGCTTCACGTTCTGGGTCTTGACGCTGTAACAGAGTCCGTCTACAAGGCGATGCTCACGAATCCCCGCAGCGGTGTCGCCGGTGTGTGCGCGCTGCTGGGGCTTTGCGAGCAGGAGGTTCGGGGGGCCCTCGACCGCCTCAGCGAGATGGCGCTGGTGCGCGCCTCGACCGAGGACCCGAGCCAGCTGTACGCGGTCAGCCCGCATGTCGGCATGGAACTCCTGCTGGCCCGGCAACAGGAGCAGCTCGCCGCCCAGCAGCAGCGGCTGGAGGCCAGCCGCGCGGCCGCGGCGAAACTCATCCTCGAATTCGACGGTCAGCGCCAAACAGGCCCGTCCACGGCCGGTATCGAGCATCTCCAAGGTCTCGACGCCATTCGCGATCACCTCGCGGCCCTGCACGACAAAGTCACCCACGAACTCCTGACGTTCGCACCGGGCGGCCCCCAGACACCCGCGAACATGCAGGCGTCCCGCCCTCTCAATCAGCAACTGCTGGAACGTGGCGTGCACATGCGCACGATCTACCTGGAGTCCGTTCGTTCCTGCCCGGACACCATGGAATACGCGCACTGGCTCGCGGAACAGGGCTGCCAGGTCCGGACGGTGCCCTCGCTCCCCAACCGGATGATCATTTACGACCGGGAGGCCGCGATCCTCGCCACCGACACCGACAACACCGCTGCCGGTGCCGTACAGGTGTCGTCGCAGGGAATGATCGCCTCGCTGCACGCCCTGTTCGAGAGCGTCTGGCAGTCGGCCGATCCACTGGATGCGATGAGGCAACCGGATCCCGGCGGCCTCACGCGACAGCAGTCTGAAGCCCTGAGACTACTGGCTCAAGGCTCCACAGACGAAGCCATCGCCAAACGCCTCGGGGTGTCCGCCCGCACCGCCCGCCGGATCGCGCACGGCCTGATGACCCATCTGGACGCTCGCAGCCGGTTCCAGGCCGGCGTGTACGCCGTCCAGAAGGGCTATCTGCCGGCGCTCCCGGAATAGAGCCACAGAAACGATTTTCTGTCCGGCCGCGGCAGGCCGGGGACGCCTCAAGCCACCAGGGCCGGCGTCGCGGCCGGCTCGAAGAGGCCGAACTCGTGCAGGGCCTCCTCGGAGGTGTGGGCGACCTTGACCAGACGCCGCTCCTGGTCACTGAGGAATCCCTCCGCGACCAGGTGGTCGAGCATGGCCAGCATCGGAGTGAAGAAGCCCCTGTGGTTGACCACGACGATCGGCTTCTCCATCAGCGACAGCTGGTTCCAGGTCATCACCTCCATCAGCTCGTCCAGCGTGCCGATGCCGCCCGGCAGCACCGCGAAGGCCGACGACAGCCGGTACATGAGGGCCTTGCGCTCGTGCATCGAGCGGACCACGAAGACCTCTCCGGGCGCCTTGTCGGCGCGCTCCCGCTCGTGCAGCGTGCGCGGGATCACCCCCGTGACACTGCCACCGCCGTCCAGCACCCCGGCGGCCACCGCGCCCATGACCCCGACACCGCCGGCGCCGTAGACCAGATCGAGCCCGCGCTGGGCGATCATCCGGCCGAACTCCCGGGCGAAGTCCGTGTACGCGGACTGCACACCCGGCCTGGCGCCGCAGAACACCGCGACGCGTTTGCTCTTGCTGAGCCTGAGTTGCATGGCTTGTCCCCTCTCTGAGGATTGTTCCTGCTGCTTCTGGGGCTGCTACTGCTCGTGGTCCCGTGCCCGGGCCAGTTCCTGACGCGCCGGACGCCCGGACGCGGATCGCTCGCTGAGACCGGTGACGCGCAGCGCGGTACGCAGCAACACCCGCGCACCCGCGACCAGGTCGCGCGGGGCGGTGTCCTCCTCCGGGACGTGGCTGATGCCGCCGATGCTCGGCACGAAGATCATTCCGATGGGCGCGATGTCGGCGACCATCTGCGCGTCGTGCCCGGCACCGCTGGGCAGGACCTCGTGCGTGAGGCCCAGTTCGTCGGCGCTGCACTCGATGGCCGCGCGCAGCACCGGGTCGGTGGAGACCGGGTCGGAACGGGTCTCGGCGACCACCTCGATCTCGGTGCCCGTGTCCGCGGCGATCGTCCGCAGGGCCCGGCGCAGGGTCTCCTCGGCCGTCGCCGCCCGCCACACGTCCGTGTCCCGCAGGTCCACCGTCAGCCGCACCATGCCCGGGATGGTGTTCGGCGTGTTGGGGTGCGGGTCGAGCCGGCCGACCGTGCCGACGCGGCACAGCTTGCGATCCCGCGCGATGTGTTCCACGGCCAGCACCACCCGGCCGGCCGCGGCGAGCGCGTCCCGGCGCCCCTCCATCGGGCTGGTGCCCGAGTGGCCGGCGGCGCCCCGCACCTCCACCGTGAGCACGGTGCGGCCCGTGATGGCGTCGACCACCCCGATCCGGTTGCCGCTGCGTTCGAGCACCGGCCCCTGTTCCACGTGGAGTTCGAGGTAGGCGGCCACCGAGCCGTGCGGCCAGCCCGCGCTGCCGAGCGCGTCCAGGTCGCCGCCGGCCAGCCGCAGCGCCTCGCGCAGCGGCCGCCCGTCGTGGTCGCGCGGCTCCCGGGGCAGCTCGGCCAGCCGGCCCGCGATCGCCATGGAGCCCCAGAACGGCTGCGGGAACAGCGCCCCCTCCTCGTTGGCGAAGGCCACCGCCACCGGCTCGTACGGCAGGTGGACGCCGCTGTCCTCGAGGGTCTGGAGCACCTCCAGGGCGGCCAGCACTCCGTAAGCGCCGTCCAGGCGGCCGCCGTTGACGACGGTGTCCAGGTGCGAGCCCATCATCAGGGCCTGCCGCTCGCCGGGCTGCTCGCCGAGCCGGGGCCGGGGACGCACGATGAGGTTGCCGGCCGCGTCGACCGCGGGGACGAGTCCCGCGGCGCGGGCCTCGTCCATCAGGTGGCCCCGCGCTTCCCGGTCGGCCGCGCTGAAGCCCTCCCGGGTGATGCCGCCCGTCCGCTCGTCCAGGCCGATCCGGCCCAGCGCGGCGATCCGACCGAGCAGCCGGTCCGCGTCGATGTCCAGGGACAGCAGCCCGTCCGCCCCCTGTACCAGGGTGTCGCCCATCCTTACGTCCTCCCGCTCGGGTCGTAGGTCCGCGAGGCCCGCCACGTCGGCGAGGCCGCTCACAGGTGCCGCTCCCACCACTCCAGGACGGCCTCGAATCGCGCCAGCCGGTGGCTGGGCAGCCCGGAGCGGGACATGTCGTGCCCCTCTCCCGGGAACAGCAGCATCTCGACGGGGACCCCGCGCACCTTCAGCTCCGTGAACAGGCGCTGCGCCTGCTCCTGCGGGCAGTGCTTGTCCTCCTCGGACTGGATGACCAGCATCGGCGTGGCCATGCGGTCCACGTACGTCAGCGGGCTCTGCTCCGCCCAGCGGGCGCGGTCGGCGCCGTAGAGGGAGACCGCGAGGTCCGCCCCGTCGTCACTGGTGGCGGCGTAGCTGTCGATGGCGTAGAGCCCGCGCTCGCCGATCATGGCCCGGAACCGTTCCCCGTGGTGGGCGTTGAACCAGGCCGCCATGTAGCCGCCGAACGAGCCGCCCATCACGCCGACCCGGGCGCTGTCCAGGTCGGGGAGCTCCAGCGCCTTGTCGAGGATGGCGAGCAGGTCGACGGCGGACCTGCGGGGCAGGTCGTCGCGGACGTAGGCGCCGTGCGCCTGGCCGTAGCCGGAGCAGCCGCGCGGGTTGCCCAGCACCACGGCGTACCCGGCGCTCGCGTACACCTGCGCCTCGTCGAAGGCGGCCGGGCCGTTGAGGGTGTAGCCCCACTGCGTGTACGGGCCGCCCTTGACCTGGAAGATCACGGGGTGCGGGCCGGGGCCCTCGGGGCGCACCACCCAGGCGTGCAGCGGGTAGCCGTCGGGGGCGTACGCGGTGAACTCCTCCATCGGCAGCAGCCCGCCGCGCTCGACGAGTTCGGCGCCGTACGGGGTCAGGACGCGCTCGGTGCCCTCGCGCCACACCACCAGGTCGCCGGCGCCGGCGGCACTGGCGACGACGGCGACGACGGTGGTGGTCCCGCCGGGCGTCTCGGCGACCGCGTAGCCGTTGACCTGGCGCCGTCCGGTGACCACGGGAGTGGGCTCGCCGCCGTCGTAGGGCACCAGGACGAGGTTGACCTCGCCGCGGTGGTCACTGGCGAAGTACACGCCGTCGGCGGCGGGCCAGATCATCTGGCTGGCGAAGCTGAGGTGGTGGGCGTCGCCGGTGAGGCGGCGCGGTACGACCGGACCGGCGGCCGGCTCCTCGGCGGGCCGCACCGGCACCGACCACAGGCCGTAACTCGCCGTGGCGCACGAGTTGTTGTTCTTGTCGAGCTCCGCGCCGCAGAAGACGACCGAGCCGCCGTCCGCGGCGAAGCGCGGTGTGAAGAGGTACAGCCCGCCCTCGGTCAGCGGCCGCAGGCCGGTGCCGTCGACGCCGACGGCCCACACGTCGGTCCGGGAGTCGTTGCCGCGCTCCTCGTGCCGGGCCGTCACGAACGCCAGCAGCCGGCCGTCGGGGCTCCAGGTCAGATCGCCGTGGTCGTAGTCGCCGTCGGTGAGCTGGAGCGGCGCGGCCTCGGCGTCGAAGGGGTCGGTGACGAAGACCTGCCGGGGGCGGTCGTAGGTGTAGCCGAAGCCGTCGAGCTGGTAGACGAGCGTGGTGACGCGACGCGGCCGCTCCTGCTCGGCCGGGCCCTGGTAGCGGCCCGGCGCGGGCACCCGGCTGGTGTAGGCGATCCGGGTCGAGTCCGGGCTCCACACCGGCTGCCCCGCTCCCATCGGGTGGTCGGTGACGGGGTACGCCTCGCCCCCGCCGTGCATCGGCAGCAGATGGATCTGCGCGCGGCCGTGGGCGCCGGGGCGCAGGAAGGCGAGGAAGCGGCCGTCGGGCGAGAAGGCGGGCGCGCCGTCGTAGGGGCCCTGGGTGATGCGGCGCGGCGGGGCCTCGCCCGTGGTGTCCACGATCAGCATCTCGGTGGTGTAGTCGTCGCCCGCCAGGTCGGCGCGGGTGACCTCCACCACGGCGTGGGCACCGTCCGGTGAGAGCGTGGGGCGCCCGAGGACGGGCAGCAGGTCGATGTCAGTGGGCAGCATGTCGGGTCCTCACAGACTCACAGAAGGGTGAAACGCTGTGCCGGGTCGATGAACAGGCCGTCTCCGGGACGCACGTCGAAGGCGTCGTAGAAGGCCCCCACGTGTCCGAGCACGCCGTTGCAGCGGAACTCGGCGGGCGGATGCCGGTCCGACGCGAGCCGCTCGGCCATCCGGGCCGGGGTGGTGCGGGCGCGCCACATCGTCGCCCAGTGCGCGAAGAAGCGGCGCGACTCCTGCGGCCCGGCCGCGCCGGTACGGGCGGTGAACGCGGCGTGCGCGACGGTCACGCCGGCGATGTCGGCCATGTTCTCGCCGACCGTGCGGGCCCCGCTGACCCGCATGCCGGGGAAGCCCTCGGGCTCGTACGCGTCGTACTGGGCGACGAGCAGCTGGGTGCGGCGGGCGAACTCGGCCCGGTCCTCGGGCGCCCACCAGTCACGCAGCCGGCCGCGGCCGTCGTACCGGGAGCCGCGGCTGTCGAAGGCGTGCGCCATCTCGTGGCCGACGATCGCGCCCAGCACCGCGAAGTTCCGCGCGGGGTCGCCCGCGGGGTCGAAGACGGGCGGCTGGAGCAGAGCGGCGGGGATGACGACCTGGTTGAGCCCGTGCCGGTAGTACGCGGTGACCTGGTGCGGGTGGATCTTCCACTCGGTGCGGTCGACCGGGGTGCCGAGGCGGGCGAGTTCCCGGGCGATGTGCCGGGAGCGGCCGCGCTTGACGTTGCCGAGCAGGTCCTGCGGGTCCACGTCGAGGGCGTCGTCGTCGGCGCGGGCGGCCTCGGGGCGGCCGACCTCGAAGACCATGTCGTCCAGCTTGCGCAGGGCGGCGTCCCGGGTGCCGGCCGCCATCCAGCCGGCCCCCTCCAGCCGGGCCCGGTAGGCGTCCACCAGCGCGCCGACCAGGTCGCGGGCGGCCTCCACGGTGCCGGGTGCGACATGCTCGGCGAGATAGCGGTCGGCGATGGCGTCCCCGAGGAACGTCTCGACGAAGGACACCACCCGCAGGCGGCGCGGCCGCGGCTCGGTGAAGCCGTTGAGGGTACGGCCGTAGAAGGCGAAGTTGTCGGCGAAGACCTGGCGCGGCCCGAACGGCACCATCTCGTGCACGTACCGCCACGACAGCCACAGCCGCAGCTCGTCCAGGCCGGTGTGCCGCCACCAGTCGTCGAGGCCGTCGGCGAAGTCCGGCTGGCGCAGCCGGACGGTGGCGTCGGCGGGCACCTCGCCCAGGCCGCGCAGCCAGGCCGCCCACGGGAACCCGCCCTCCCGGGCGGCGAGTTGGGCGGCCGTACCGGTCCAGGGGCGTACCGGAGTGCGGGTCCCCGGCTGCGGCACGGTGTGCCGGGCGGCCAGTTCGGTCTCCAGCCGTACAACGTCCTCGGCAGCCCTGGCGGTGTCGGGCAGCCCGGCGTGGGCGAGCATCACGGCGATGTGCCCGGTGTAGTCCGCGCACAGCTCCGCGCGCCCGTAGTGGCCGGCGGAGGGCAGCCCGAGGCCCGCCTGGGAGAGGGTGAGGACGTACTGGTCGGCGCGCACGGTGTCGACGGCGACCGAGAAGTCGAAGGCGCCGCCCACCCCCTGGGCCTGGAGCCGGCCCATGACCTCGGCCAGCGCCTCGCGGTCGGCCGCGGCCCGGACCGCGGCCAGGTCGGCCGCGAAACCCCGGGCTGCGCCCTGTTCCTCGATGCGCTCCTCGTCCATGAAGCTGGCGTGCAGGTCGGCGATGCGGCGGTCGGCGCCGCCCCGCCCGGGGTGGGCGACGGCGCGGTGGATGACCTCCTCGACATCGTCCTGCACCTTGTCCGCGAGCAACGTCAGGGTGGTGGCCTCGGCCCGGTGGGCGGGCAACACGTAGCCGTCCGTCCAGCGCCCGTTGACGAAGCGGTAGAAGTCGTCCTGCGGCCTGGCGGAGAGATCGGCTTCCGTGCCGCGGGGCAGATACGCCGGCGTGAGCGCCGGGTCCGAGGCCACCGTCATCGCGCGGCCTCGCTCAGCTGCGGGGTGGGCGCCGCGGCACCGGAGTTCTTCAGCACGCCGTTCGCGAAGACGGCCAGGGCGGCGAGGGCGAACAGGCCCGCGGCGAGGAAGCCGTAGCGCGGAGTGGTGAAGCTGAGGATCGCGCCGCCGACCAGGTAGCCGATCGCCGGTCCGGTGTTGGAGACGGCGCCGAGCGCGGCGAAGGCCCGGCCGCGGTGAGTGTCGGGCACCCTGACGTTGAGCAGGATGTGGGTGACCGTCGCCTGGGCGCCGTTGCCGATGCCGCCGAGGACGTAGAACGGCAGGATCCACCACACGCCCGGGACCAGTCCGGTGCCGACGATGGCCACGCCGATGCAGAGGAACGTGCCGATCAGGATGGCCTCGTGGCTGATCCGCTTCAGCCGGCGCACCAGCATCCCGCCGGGGATCAGGCCCAGCATCCAGGCGGACATGACGAGGCCGAAGGTCTCCTCGGAGGCGCCGAAGGTCTCACGGACGTAGAAGACGATGAGGACGTTGATGATGCTGGCGGCCGCCATGACCGCGCCACTCAGGATGAGCACGGCGGTCAGGAAGCGGTCGGAGGTGACCTTGTACGGGGTGGCGGGCTCCTCGGCGCCCGCGCTGTCCTTGCCCGCCGCCTTGGCGTCGCGGCCCTTGTGCAGGCGGGTGCGGATGAGCAGGCCGCCCGCCACGACCGCGGCGAAGCTGAGCGCGTCGATGAGCAGCGGCACGGTCACGCCGAAGCGGCCGATGAGGAAGCCGGCGACGCCGGGTGCGGCGACCATGCCGGCCATCGCCCAGGTCTGGGAGATGGAGGAGGCCCGCGGGACGTTCTCCTTGCCGACGATGGCGCTGGGCAGCGCGCCGAACACCGGGTGGGTGAAGGCGAGTCCGGCGGACAGCAGGACGGAGAGGGCGATCAGGACGGCCGGTGAGGTCCAGATCGTCATCGCCACGCAGACCAGGGCCTGCAGGCTGCCGACGGCGACCATCAGGGTGCGGCTGTCGAAACGGTCGGCGACCTTGCCGGTCAGCGGCGACAGCAGCACCGGCGGCACGGTCGCGGCCAGCAGCAGGGCCATGACGGCGTAGGAGCCGGCTCCCTGGGCCTGCAGCTGAAGGGCGATGGCCGTCTCGGCGGCGATGTCGCCGGCGAAGGACAGACCGCGCATGCCGGCCAGGAGGTAGACGTCGCGCCAGGCGGTCCGGGAGACCGGCGGTGACCCGGCCTCGGTGGTGGGTGATGTGGTGTCGGTGGCCATCTCGTGGCTCACTTCCTCTCGACGTGGGGACGGGTACGGCCTCGGGGAGGCACCGGTTCGGCGGCGCCCCGGAAGGGGCGCGGGCCATGTCGACATGCGGCTCCGCCGCGCGGGGCGACCAGCCGCGATGGAGCCGCGGGCGTCCGACGGCGCGTCGTCGCGCTTCCCCCGGACCGTTCAGCCACCGTCGGCGGCTACCGCGGCACCCCCGGCGAGGTTCCGGCTGCTTCGAGGACGCCCAGGCGGGCGAGCCCGCGAGCGACGCCGACGGATCTGGCCTCGGGGACTCCGGGGAAGAACTCGGCCGCGGTGACCGTCCGTTCGCCGTCGAGGGCGTGCAGCGCGTCGGCGACGGCGTCCGGCACGTTCAGGCGGTGGCCGGCCACCGCAAGGCCGGTCTTGCCGTCGGCGCTGGAGCCGATCTCGACGGGTGTGGCGGTACGGCGGATCAGGGTGCCGGGGCCCAGCGTGTCGACCGCGGCGAGCCGCGCGAACTCACGGCTGCGGCCCAGTCCGCGCCGGGTGCGGCCGGTTTCGACCAGCCGCTTGGCCTCGGCGGCCGCGTCCAGCCGGGCGAGCCGGTCGCGCAGCAGCTCCAGCTTGTCCGTGAGCGCGGCGACGGCCTCCTCCGCTCCGTCGGCCAGGTGCGGGAAGGCGTGGAAGTCGTCGTCCTCGACGAGCGCGGCAACGGTGTCCTGGAGCAGATGGCGCCAGCGGCGCGGCTCGACCCCGACCGACAGGTGCATCGACAGCTCGCTCTTGGCGGCCGCCGCGTGCGGGGTGCCGTGCGGCACGTACAGGACGTCGCCGGGCTCCAGCGTCACCTCGATGGCGGGCTCGCCGAGCTCCTCCGGCGTGTAGGAGCCCTCGTCGCCGCGGCGGTGCTCCGGGGTGTCCCACACCCGCCAGGTCTTGGTGCCGTCGACCTGGACGACGAAGACGTCGATCGAGTCGCGGTGCGGGGAGAAGCCGTCGGTGCGGGCCGGGGTGACGAAGACGACCACCTCCGTGTCGCTGGCGAAGGCGTCGGTGAACGGCTCCATCAGACGGCGGGCGGACGGCAGGACGTGGTTGAGGGAGTTCCAGGTGACGGTGCCGCCGGAGCGGAACAGCTCGTACACCTTTTCCGGGTTGAGGGCCTCGGCCAGCGCGGCGCCGCGCGAGACCGTGCGCGTGTAGGCGCCGGACGGCACGCCCTTGCCGCCCTTCGTCACCCGCAGGTAGGACGGCGGCACCGTCTCCAGCGCGAGGAGGTCGTCGAGCTGCCGGACCGAGGGCAGGCCGTCCAGCCGGCCCGCGAGCGCGCCTCTGCGCAGCAGCGGTTTCCGGTCGAAGTGCTGGGTGAAGAAGACGTCCGTGTCGCCGACGAAGTCCTCGAAGGAATAGGTGTCCACCTTGTCCTGCCTCCTCATGGTGGGTCGGGCTCCTGCCTCCGGCCGGTCGGCCGGCGCGAGTGCCGCCGGACACCGGCGATCCCGCCGCGGGCCCCGAAGGCGTGGGGGCCCGCGACGGTTCGCGAGGGGTACCAGCGGCTCGTCACCCGGCCTGGGCCAGCTCGAACACACCCAGTCGGGTGAGTCCCTGAGCCGCCTTGGCCGAGCGGAGCGCGTCCACACCGGGGAACACGTGGGACGCCTCGATCTCCGCGTCCGGGCCGAGCGCGGCCAGGGTTTCGGCGATCGGTGTGGGTACCGCGATCTTGTGGCCCTTGACGACCAGCTGGGTGCGGCCGCCCTCGTCGTCACCGAACGTCAGGGCCGCTCCGCCGCGGCGCAACCGCGTGTCCGGGCCGATGTCGTCGGTGTCGGCGATGTTCTGGAAGGTGGTGCCCTTCGAGCTGCCGTCCAGGTGCCGGCCGATCTCGGCGAGCCGGTCCAGCTCGGCCGATGTGTCGACGGACTCCAGACGCGCCACCAGCTCCTGGATCTTCTCCTTGAAGACGGCCTCGACGTGCGCCTCACGCAGCTCGCCGATGTGCGGGTACGCGGTGAACACCTCGGCCGTCAGCAGGTCCTCGAAGGTCTCCCGCAGCAGGTCCCGCCACATGCGCGGACGCATCATGATCGACAGGTGCAGCGAGGCCTTGTCCTCGGCGGTCGCCGCGTGCGGCGTGCCGTAGGGCAGGTAGAGCACGTCACCGGGCTGGAGGGAGACCTCGATCTCCGGCTCGCCGAGACCCTCCAGCGTGTACTGGGCGTTGTCGCCCAGGCGCGGGGTCGGCGGGTTCCACAGCTTCCAGTGCTTGGTGCCTTCGAGCTGGACGATGAACAGGTCGACCGGGTCGTGGTGCGGCGGGTAGCCCTTCTTGCCGGCGGGCGTCAGGAAGGCCACCGTGTCGGTGCGCACGGCCATCTTCTCGGTGATGAGGCGGGTGAAGTCACGCATGGCCGGGTCGATCTGGTTGAGCGAGCACCAGGTGACGGTGGCGCCGGCGCGGAAGAGCTCGTAGATCTTCTCGGGGTCCACCACGTCCGTGATGGTCTGCCCCTGCACGACGACATTGCGGCTGTAGCCCTGCTCGGGCACGCCGTTGCCCTTGAGGTTCACCTTGATGTAGGGCGGCCGGATCACCTCGAGGTTCACCAGCTGGTCCAGCTTGCGGAGCGAGAGTATGTCGCGCGGGTCCCCCGGCACGGCGTTCTTCCGCAGCATGGGCTTCTTGTTGAAGTACTCGGCGAAGAAGACCTGCTCGTCTCCCACCAGGTCCGCGAATGCGTAGTCCGCCATGCCTGCCTCTCAATGAATTCGATTGCGTATGTGACGGGGAAGCCGTGATGGTCCTGCGGCTGTGCCGGGCGAGGGGCGGCGTCCGAGGACGCCGCCCTTCCCCACTGCTACTTCAAGAACAATTACTGGATGTTCTTGTAGTAGGAGGTGGCGAGCAGCTCCTCGGCCGTCTCGATGAACTCGATGTCGTCGAACTCGACGTTCTCCATCGCGATTCACTTCCCTTCTTCGTTTTCCCCGGGCTGTTCCCGGCGACTGATGAAATCTTCGCCCAGAACCGGGATTCGGGTCAACGCGTTCAACTGCGCACGGTCCGCACTTGAATTGCCGGGAAAAACAAAAGCGCCCGGGCATCGTCGTCATGACGCCCGGGCGCGCGAGGCAGAATTACACGGCGATCCTATGCCGATTCCGAGATCAGGTCTCCGGCATAGTTTGCGAGCGAACGGTTGTATCTCGGCAGATGCTTGGCCAGCGCGACGAGCGCATACGAGAGCGCCTCCCGCTCGCGGCCGACGTCGGCGAGCGCGAGGGCGAGAAAGCCGGCGACGGCGTCGTCCAGCAGGTCGGATCCGGCCGCGCGCTCGGCTTCCAGCAGGGCGACGCTCTCCTTGACCTGGCCGACGTTCCGCAGGGAGCTGGCCAGTTGGATGACGGCGCGGCGGCGGCGCACACCGGTGAGACCGGCTTCCAGCGCCTGCCGGTAGAGGGGGACTGCGCGGTCGGAGTGACCGGTGGAGTCAAACGCGCAGGCGAGCTCGAAAGGAATCCTCGCATCGTCCGCCGGAAGTTCCGCGACGAGTCCCCTGACCCTTTCGAGGAACTCCTCCTCTTCGTGGTCGTCAAGGGCGGACCACAGGGCGGCGATCCGCTCTTCCCAGACCGTATCTGATGTCGTCACTGCGACAACCTTCCAGCTCTAAGCTCTGTTTTTGGCGGATGATGCGGCGAGGGGCGGCGTCCGAGGACGCCGCCCTTCCCCACTGCTACTTCAAGAACAATTACTGGATGTTCTTGTAGTAGGAGGTGGCGAGCAGCTCCTCGGCCGTCTCGATGAACTCGATGTCGTCGAACTCGACGTTCTCCATCGCGATTCACTTCCCTTCTTCGTTTTCCCCGGGCTGTTCCCGGCGACTGATGAAATATTCGCCGGAACCCGGGATATCCGTCAACCGATCAAGCCCGTCCGCGACTTACCGCGATGCGCACTGTTCAACAGATGCCGGGCAGCGGTTGAACAGTGCGCCGGGAAGGACCCTCGGCTCCGGTCGTTACGTCTGTCGCCAGGGGGTACCCGTGGGACGCCGCCGTCCCCCCGCGGTGGCGCTCGTCCCAGTGGGAAGGCTCCGGGCTGATGGAGACACCTCTGACCACCAGCCGCTCGATCGTCCCCGCCCCGCCCCGTTGCTGGGTCCCGCGGGGCGTCTACGCACCGCAGACCGACACCCGGCTGCTGCGGCGGGCGATGTGCCGCGAGGCGATCACGGAACGTACGGACGTGCTGGACCTCGGCACCGGGAGCGGAGTGCTCGCGGTGGAGGCGGCGCGGCTCGGCGGCCGGGTCACCGCGGTCGACATCTCCTGGCGGGCGGTCGCGGCCACCTGGTTCAACGCCCTGCTGAACGGGCAGACCCTGCGAGTGCGCCACGGCGACCTCGCCTCGGCCGTACCCGGCCGGCGCTTCGACCTCGTGGTCGCCAACCCGCCCTATGTGCCCGCCCGGGACGAGACGCCGCCCGCGGGTGCCGCCCGGGCCTGGGACGCCGGTCCGGACGGCCGGTTGCTGATCGACCGCATCTGCGACACCGTGTCGACGTTCCTGCGGCCGACGGGCGCGCTGCTGCTCGTGCACTCGCATCTGTGCGGCATCGACACCACGCTGGGCCGCCTCACGAACGCCGGTCTGCGTGCCGAGGTCGTCGACCGGACCCGGCTCCCGTTCGGCCGCGTGCTGTGTTCACGGCTCGGCTGGCTGCGCGAGCGGGGGCTGACGGCCGGCGGTACGACGGAGGAGCTGGTGGTGATCCGTGCCGAACACATCTGACCGCCCCCGCCGGGTTCGTGTCCAGCGCGACGGGCCCCTGCTCATCGAGGGACCGGTCGAAGTGGTGGACGAGAACGGCGAGGTGACGGTCTCCCGGCGCTTCACGGTGGCCGTCTGCACCTGCCGCCGCAGCCGTACGTTCCCCTGGTGCGACACCAGCCATCGCCGCCGCGGCCGGCGGCCCTGCGAAGGCGGACCCGAATGAGCCCGGCCCGCCCCCGGGACCAGTCGCGCCACCGGCCCCCGCCACTGCCCGCACCACGGGGCCCGCTCTCCGCCGCCGTGCTGGCCCTGCTGCGGGGTTCGGCCCCCGGGAGCCTTCCCGCTCCGGCGGACTGCGCGCCGTACGGCGAGGACCTGCAGCTCGCCCTCTACGTCCTCTACGAGCTGCACTACGAGGGCTTCCAAGGGGTGCCCGAGGGTCTTGAGTGGGACAGTGGTCTGCTGGCCCGCCGCGGTGCGATCGAGGACCGCTTCCTGGCCGCACTGCGCGCGGACGTGCCGGTGGACGGCACCGACACGGCCCGGCAGGCGCTGGACGAACTCCAGGTCGAGCCGGTGGACACCACGGGCAGCGTCTCGCACTTCCTGCGCGACGAAGGCGATCTCGGCCATCTGCGGGACTATGCGGCCCTGCGCTCGCTCTACCACCTCAAGGAGGCGGATCCGCACGCCTGGGTCATCCCCCGGCTGCACGGCCGGGCCAAGGCGGCGATGGTCGCGGTCGAGTTCGACGAGTTCGGCGCGGGCCGCGCGGACGAGATCCACGCACAGCTGTACGCCGACCTCATGGCGGACCTGGGGCTGGAGACGGCGTACGGGCACTACGTCGACGCCGCCCCCGCGGAGGCGCTCGCGACCGTCAATCTGATGTCCCTGTTCGGTCTGCACCGGGCGCTGCGCGGGGCGCTCGTCGGGCACTTCGCCGCGGTCGAGGTGACCTCGTCCCCGGCCTCCCGCCGGCTCGCCGAGGCGATGCGCAGGGCCGGGGCCGGCCCTGCGGCCGTGCGGTTCTACACCGAGCACGTCGAGGCCGACGCCGTGCACGAACAGGTCGTACGGCACGACGTCGTCGGCGGCCTGCTGGAGAGCGAACCGGGCCTGGAGGGCGATGTGGTCTTCGGGATCCGCACGACCGGTCGTCTGGAGGACGCCCTGGCGGCCAGGCTGCTGGCGGACTGGCGCCGCCCGGGCGGGGTACCCCGGGTCCATGAGACTGAGCGTGCTGGACGTCGGTTCGAACACGGTCCGGCTTGAGGTCAGCGACGCGGAGGCGGGAGTCCCGCTTCCGGTGCACACGGCGAAGTGGAAGCTGCGCCTGTCCGACCAGGTGAGGGACGACGGACGCCTCGGAGAGGCGGGCACCGAGAAGCTGGTCACGGCCCTGACCGCGGCGGCGGAGATGGCCGGCGAGTGGGACGCGCCAGAGCCCCTGGTGTTCGCCACCTCCGTGGTGCGTGACGCGCCCGACCGTGCGGACGTCCTGCGGGCGGTGCACGACCGGACCGGCCTGAGCCTGCGGGTGCTGCCGGGTGAGGTGGAGGCCCGGCTGTTCCTGGGTGCCCGGCGGTGGATGGGCTGGCGCTCGGGCCCGCTGGCCCTCTTCGACATCGGCGGCGGCTCCCTGGAGGTCGCCTTCGGCCGGGGCCGGGTGCCGGAGTTCGCGGTCTCGCTGCCGTTGGGCGCCAACCGTCTCACCAAGGATTTCCCGCACTCGGCGGATCCCCTGAGGACGTCCGGGACGGCAGCCCTGCGCCGCCGGGCGCGCCATCAGCTGCGCGACGCCTCCGCCCGTATCCGCTGGGAGCATCCGCAGACCGCCGTCGCCACCTCCCGTACGTTCCAGCAGCTGGCACGACTGTGCGGGGCCGCGCCGGGGCGCCGCGGCCCGTTCGTCGAGCGCGTCCTGCCCCGCTGCGACCTGCGCCGTGCGATCGACCGGCTGGCCGCGCTGCCCGCCGACCGGCGGGCCGAACTGCCCGGCATCTCCAAGGCCCGGGCCCGGCAGAGCCTGGCCGGGGCGATCGTCGCTCACACCGCGATGAAACTCAGCGGTGTGAAGACCGTCGCCATCTGTCCCTGGGCGCTGCGCGAGGGGATCCTGCTGCGCTGGCTGGAGGACGGCCCCGACTGGTGGGCAGACCTGGAGGGCGAGGACGAGGCGGCGCGGCCCCTGGACGGGGTCACCGTGGCCACGCGCCCCCTGCGGGTGGCCGCCTCGTCGATGCCCTGATGGCGGCCGGGCGAACCGGTCCGGCTCCGGGGGCGTGGCAGACGCTGTGCCGACCGGCGCGTGGGTAGCGTCGTCACGCAGAGGAGTCGCTGGTTTCCCGTCGGTCGGGGCGGGCACTCGCGAGGCGCTTCTCGCTCTCGGCACGGCTGAGGAGAACAATGACCGAAGCGTCGAGCCGCCTCGAGGAAGGCACGGGGCGTGCGTCTCGCGGCGCCGCCGTCCCACTGGGGCGCACGCTGCTCACCTGGGCCTCGACGACCGACCACAAGGTGATCGGCCGGCTGTACATGGTGACCTCGTTCTGCTTCTTCCTCCTCGCCGGCCTGCTCGCTCTCGGCATGCGTGCCGAACTGGCCCGCCCGGGGCTGCAGTTCATGAACGAGCACACCTACAACCAGCTGTTCACCATTCACGGCACGATCATGATGCTGCTGTTCGCCACCCCGATGTTCGCCGGGTTCGCGAACGCCGTGATGCCCCTGCAGATCGGCGCCCCGGACGTGGCGTTCCCCCGGCTCAACGCGCTGTCGTACTGGCTGTATCTGTTCGGCGGTCTGATGGTGGTGTCGGGGTTCGTGGTGCCGGGCGGCGCGGCTGCCTTCGGCTGGTTCGCGTACGCGCCGCTGAACAGCGCGTACTTCTCGCCCGGCGCGGGCGGTGACCTGTGGGTGATGGGGCTGGTGGTCACCGGGGTGTCGACCACACTGGGCGCGGTCAACTTCATCACCACGATCCTGTGTCTGCGCGCCCCCGGCATGACGATGTTCCGGATGCCGATGTTCACCTGGAACGTGCTGTTCACGTCGATCCTGGTGCTGCCCGCGTTCCCGGTGCTCACGGCCGCGCTGCTGGCCCTGGAGTGCGACCGGAAGTTCGGCTCGCACGTCTTCGACGCCACCAACGGCGGCGCCCTGCTGTGGCAGCACCTGTTCTGGTTCTTCGGGCATCCCGAGGTCTACATCGTCGCGCTGCCGTTCTTCGGGATCATCTCGGAGATCATCCCGGTGTTCTCGCGCAAGCCGCTTTTCGGCTATCTGCCGATGATCGGGGCGACGACCACGATCACCATGCTGTCGGCGGTGGTGTGGGCGCACCACATGTTCGCCACCGGCGCCGTGCTGCTGCCGTTCTTCTCCGTGATGTCGTTCCTGATCGCGGTGCCCACGGGCATCAAGTTCTTCGCGTGGATCGGGACGATGGTGCACGGCTCGGTGTCCTTCGAGACGCCGATGCTGTGGTCGATCGGTTTCCTGGTGTCGTTCCTGCTGGGCGGGCTCAGCGGAGTGCTGCTCGCCTCGCCGCCGCTCGACTTCCATGTCACCGACACGTACTTCGTGGTGGCCCATCTGCACTACGTGCTCTTCGGCACCGTGGTCTTCGCGATGTTCGCGGGCTTCTACTTCTGGTGGCCGAAGATCACCGGGAAGATGCTCGACGAGCGCCTGGGCAAGCTGCACTTCTGGCTGCTGTTCCCGGCGTTCCAGCTGACGTTCCTGGTGCAGCACTGGCTGGGCGAGTCGGGCATGCCGCGCCGGTACGCCGACTATCTGCCGTCCGACGGGTTCACCCTGCTCAACACGCTGTCGTCGGCGGGCGCGTTCCTGCTCGGTGTGTCCACCCTGCCGTTCCTCTACAACGTGTGGCACACCTCCCGGCACGGGCGGAAGGTGGCGGAGGACGATCCCTGGGGGTACGGGCGGGGCCTGGAATGGGCCACCTCCTGTCCGCCGCCCCGGCACAACTTCACGGCGCTGCCCCGGGTGCGCTCGGAGTCCCCGGCCTTCGACCTGCACCACCCCGATGTGGTCCAGCAGACCAGGCAGGAGGGCCTGCGGTGAAGGTGGAGGCCGTGCTCTTCGGTGTCGTGGCCGCCTTTTTCGGCGGCTCGGCGGCGCTCTACGGCGTGTGGTCCCACTGGGACCCGGCCGGCACCGCGGCGCTCGTCGTGGCGTTCGCGATGGCCGGGCTGGTGTCGTTCTTCTGCGCCGTGCAGTACGCCCGGCACGGCCGACGCCCCCAGGACCGCGGGGACGCCGAGGTGGCCGACGCCGCGGGGCCACTGGAGTTCTTCCCGCCGCACAGCCCCTGGCCGATCGTCACCGCGTTCGGTTTCGCGGTCACGGCGACCGGCGTGGTCTTCGGCCTGTGGCTGTTCCTCATCGGCTTCGGCGTGCTGGGCCGGGGTGTTCTTGGTCTGGTGTTCCAGTACGTGGACCGGGGTGCCGGTCCACAGGAGTGAGCGGGACGCGCGGGGCGCCCGGCCGGAACTCGGTGACGGGGCGGTGGCCGCTCTCGTAGCCCCCGGCCACGCTCTGGCGCACCTCGCCGGTCTCCTCGCCCTCGGCGAGACGTTCGCGTTCCGCCTCCAGGAGGGCGTGGCACAGCGCGCGGGTGACCACGAAGGCGAGCAGCGGGCCCACGATCAGGGCGATGCGCAGGATCCAGGTGAGGGCGTTGACCGAGATGCGGAAGGTCGCGGCCAGCACGTCGTTGCCGCCGGCCAGCAGCAGGACGCCGTAGAAGGTGATGCCCGCGACGCCGAGGCCGGTGCGGACGGGCCGTTCGCGGGGCCGGTCGCACAGGTGCTGTTCGGTGAGCCACTCGCCGGTCAGCCGCTGCTCGACGAAGGGGTAGGCGTACAGGACGGCGAAGAACAGTCCGGGCAGGACGACCGCCGGCAGCAGGACGTTCCACATGAGCGTGTGCCCCGCGATGTTCGTCTCCCAGGGCGGTACGAGCCGCAGCGCGCCCTCCAGGAAGCCGACGTACCAGTCGGGCTGGGACCCGGTGGACACCTGGTCCGGCCGGTAGGGGCCGTACACCCAGACCGGGTTGATCTGCGCGACGCCGGAGAGGACGGCCAGCACCCCGAACACGATGAGGGACAGGCCGGCGGAGGAGGCCGTGAAGCTCGGGTGGAGGGGCCTTCCGACGGCGTTCGCGTGGGTGCGGCCCGGTCCGCGCCACTGGGTGTGCTTGAGGTGGAAGACGAGGATCAGATGCAGGGTGACCAGGGCGATCAGCGCTCCCGGCAGCAGCAGGACATGCAGGCCGTACAGCCGCGGGATGACGTCGTGGCCCGGGTACTGGGCTCCGAAGACGAAGAAGGCGAGGTACGTCCCCACCACGGGGATGGACAGCATGATCCCCTCGGCGATGCGCAGGCCGGTGCCCGAGAGCAGGTCGTCCGGCAGCGAGTAGCCGGCGAAGCCCTCGGCCAGGGCGAGCACGAACAGGGTGACGCCGATGACCCAGTTCAGCTCCCGCGGCCTGCGGAAGGCACCGGTGAAGAAGATCCGCAGCAGGTGCAGGCCGATCGCGGAGACGAACACCAGGGCGGCCCAGTGGTGCAGCTGACGGATCAGCAGCCCGCCCCGCACGTCGAAGCTGATGTGCAGGGTGGAGTCGAAGGCCTGTGACATGCGCACGCCCCGCAGCGGGGTGTACGGCCCGTCGTAGACGACCTCCCGCATCTCCGGCTTGAAGAAGAGGGTCAGCCACACACCGGTCAGCACCAGGACGAGCAGGCTGTAGAGCGCCAACTCGCCGAGCAGGAACGACCAGTGGTCCGGGAACGCCTTGCGCAACAGCCGGCCGCCCCCGTCGTACACGGGCAGCCGGGCGTCCACCGCGTCCGCCAGCCGCTCCCCGGGGTGGGACGGGCGAGCCGCCCCGGACACCGTCACGACGGGCCCATGGCGCGGCCGAGGGCTTCCTCGTACGGCACCCACCTCACGGCCGCTCTCCCTTCGACGCCGCCTGCTCCGGCATCTGTTGCCCGGAGCGCAAGCGGCGAGTACCCCTCGGTCACGAAACACTCGTGCGCCGGAGGTGTCGCACCCGATCGGCTGACCTCACGCCCCCAGCGCGCGGGCGAGCAGCATTCCGCGGTTGTTGGTGGAGGTCTTGGCGAAGATCGACTTGAGGTGGTCCTGCACGGTGTGCTCCGACAGGGACATCCGGTCGGCCAGGGCGTGGCTGTCGCCGCCCTTGGCCAGGTGGCCGAGGAGGACGCTCTCCCGGGGGCTCAGGGCGTGGGCCCTGGCGAACACGGCGAGCCGCTCGGCCGGTGAGGTCTCCTCGATGGTGACGGCGATGGCCCGCCGCCGGGCGGGCGGCGCCGTGTCGCCGATCCGGGCGGCGCTCAGGGTCAGCCACAGGCCGTCCGCCAGGTGGACCCGGGAGCGCGGCGGGTTCGCGTCGACCCCGGCCTCGACGGCCAGCAGCTGGGCGGCGACGTCGTAGGCACTCGCGGGCACCTCCGGGCGACCGCACCCGGAGGGCACCAGCAGGCTCAGATAGGCGTAGGTGTCCGGGGTACGGGCGAGGACCCGCAGGTCGGGGGAGAGCAGCACCAGAAGGCCAGGGCCCGGGGCGTGGGACGGCCGCACGACGAAGGTGCCCGCCTGGCTGCGGCGCCGCGCCGTGGCAGGCCGGTCATGCCGAATTGACATCCTCCCCCTCTCAAAAGAGGGGGATTCCAACCCAGGCAGGTTGAGGTTCACGGGCGCTCGAACGGCTGGTGGCCGCTGTCACCCCTCCGGCACCGGCTGCATGCCGGGGGCGGGGAATCCCGCCCTGTCCTGCCGCGACGTTGACTGCCGCATTGGTGTCCGCATTGCAGGTGAAGCCACAGGACACACACTCGAACTCAGCTTGGCTCTTGCGTGAGTTCTTCTCGATCCATCCACAGGCACTGCACCGCAGCGAGGTGTAGGGGGCGGGAACGTCCTCGACCCGGCCGGGCGCCTTGTCCGCGGTGCGCCGGCGCAGCAGGCCCCACCCCTGAGCGAGGATGCCCCGGTTGAGCCCGGCTTTCTGCGCCACGTGCCTGCCCGGCTGCTCGGCGCTTCCCCTCGCCGAGCGGGTCATGTTCTTGATGTTCAACTTCTCGAACCGCACCAGGCCATAGGTGCGGGCGAGCATGGTACTGATCTTCTCGCACCAGTCCTTGCGCCGGTTCGCTTCCCGCGCCTTGAGCCTGGCGACCTTCGCGTACCCAGCCGCCTTCTGCGGGCTGTTCTTCCTAGCCCGTGCCGCGCGCCGCTCGTGCTTGCGGATCTGCGCCCGCTCCCTGACGGTGAGCTGCGGGCAGTTCAGGGTGCGGCCGTCCGACAGGGCCGCCGTGATCGTCACACCCCGGTCGATACCGATGACCTCGCCCGTACCGGGCGCGGGAATCGGCGCGGGGATGACGGCGAAGGCGATGTGCCACTGGCCGTGGCGGTAGGTGACCCGGAACGTCTTGGCGTCGGGCAGCTTCGCGCCCTTGCCCTGAGCGCTGAGGCGGAAGCGGACCCAGCCGCAGCCGGGCACCTTGACCTGCGCCCACCGCCGGTTCAGCTTCTGCACGACCACCGACCGGCCCATGACCTGCTTGTCCGTCTTCGCGTTCAGCTTCGGCGAGCCGTCGGCGTTGTACTCGGGTACGCGGTCGGTTCCGATGACCCGGAAGCCCTCGTGACGGAACTTCCTGCGCCAGGTCGGCTCACCGAACCCGGATGTGAACTTGGCATTCTTGGCCTTGGCAAAGTCCTTGAGCGCCTGCTGCTGCACGTCCGCATTGCCAGCACCCAGCCACTCGTTCTCCCGCCGGGCCTCGGTGAGCTGGCGGCACTGCTCCGCGAAACCGGGCGCGCCTCTCCGGCCGGGCTTCCAGTGCGCGTGCTGCTCGACGGCGAGATTCCACACGTACCTCGCGTGCGCGCAGTGCGTGAGCATCTGCTCCGCCTGCGCGGACGTCGGGTACATCCGGAAACGTGCCATGCCGCGAACGTAGCCCGCGCGTTCCCCGACCGCGCACACCATCGATCAACATCACCCGTCCGAGTGACCGCTCCCGGCCGCCGCCCTCGCCCGGCCACCTCTCCCTCAACTCCGAGTCGCCGCACCTCTCTGGGGCCCGCCTCAGCGCCGTCCACCCGACACGCCGGATCGCCCTTGCGGTGATCCGACTACCCCTACCAGGAAAGAAAGGTGGAGCACGAGGGTGGGCCGGCCGGTGCGGGCCAGGAGCCACTTCCCGTGGCGCTCCGCCCCGGTGAAGCGGCGGCCCTCCAGGGCCTCCCGCAGCCGCCGCGCGCCCACCCCGTGCAGGACGCCCGCGTCACGGACGTCGACGTGCCGGATCAGCCTCCCCTTCGCGCAGTCCACGAAGACCTTCCGGAATCCCTCGACGTCCGGCAGCTCCGGCATGACGGCTCACCTCGCTCGGGGAGGCTCCGGCGGCTTCGCTACCGGGTACCCACCCGCGGCTCCCGCACCACCACGGCCTCCCCCGCCGCCACCGTCACCCTGCCGCCGGCCACCGGCTTCCCGGACAGCAGCTCGGTCGCCCCCGCGGAGGCGGCGACCACGGCGTCCTGGTCCGTGTGGTTGATCAGGAAGAGGTAGTCGGCTTCGGTGCCGCGCCGCAGAGCCGCCTCCACGCCCTCCGGAGCGGAGCGCACCGGCTCGACCCCGGCCTCCACCCGGATGCGCTCCAGAAGGCCGGCCAGCGCCTCCGGGTCGGGGTGGGTGGCCACGTACCAGGCCGCGCCCGTTCCGTACGCGTTGCGGGTCACCGCCGGCACCCCGGCGAGCGGCCCGTCCGTGTACGACGTCACCGCCTGGGCGCCCTCCAGCCGTACCCGCTCCGACCAGAGCGTGCCCGTGCCGCCGTCGCTCAGGGCCACCGTCTGCCCGGGCAGCAGCGGGAAGAGCTCGTCCGTGCGGATGCCGAGGGCCTCGCGGAAGGCGCCCGGGTAACCGCCCAGCCGCACATGGCAGTTGGCGTCCACCATGCCGCTGTGGAAGCCGACCGCCAGGGTGCCGCCGCGCTCCGCGAAGCCGGTGAGGTTGGCCGCGCCCGCGTCGTCGATCAGGTACAGCGAGGGGGCGAGGACCAGGCGGTACGGCGACAGGTCCGCGTCGGGGCGTACGAAGTCCACCGCCACGCCCGAGCGCCACAGGGGCTCGTACCAGGCCCGGACCAGGTCCTGGAAGTGCAGTTCACCGCTGGGCTGCGAGGGGAGTTCCATGGCCCAGCGGGCGTTCCAGTCCCAGACGACGGCGACCTCGGCGGTGCCGGTCGCGCCCCGCACCTCCGCCAACGCCCGTAGGTCCGCGCCCAGTTGGACCACGTCCCGCCAGATCTGGCTGTCGGTGCCGGCGTGCGGCAGCATCGCCGAGTGCCACTGCTCGGCGCCCGCCTTCGCCGCCCGCCACTGGAAGTAGGCGATGCCGTCGGCGCCGCGCGCCACATGGGCGAGCGCGTTGCGGCGCAACTCCCCCGCCGTCTTGGCGCGGTTGACGGGCTGCCAGTTCACCGCGCCCGTGGAGTGCTCCATGAGCAGCCACGGGCCGCCCGCGAGCGAGCGGACCAGGTCGCCGCTGAGGGCGATGTCGATCTGCGACTCGGGGTCGGCGGACTGGAGGTAGTGGTCGTTGGAGACGATGTCCAGCTCGGGCGCCCAGCGCCAGTAGTCCAGGGCGTCGAAGTTGAACATCACCATGAAGTTGGTGGTGGCGGGGGTCTGAGGCGCGGCCTCCCGCAGGACGTCCCGCTCGGCCTCGTACAGCGAGAGCAGGGCGTCGCTGCAGAAGCGGCGCCAGTCCAGCCGGTGGGTCGGGTTCGGGACCGCGCCCGTCGCGCGCGGCGGCAGGATCTGGTCCCAGTCGTAGTACCACTGGCTCCAGAAGGTGGTGCCCCAGGCATGGTTGAGGGCGTCCAGGCTCGCGTAGCGGTCCTGGAGCCAGGCGCGGAACGCCTCCGCGCTCACGTCGCAGTAGCACTCCGCGTTGTGGCAGCCGTACTCGTTGTGGACGTGCCACATCACGACCGCCGGGTGGTCCGCGTACCGCCGGGCCAGCTCGCCGGCCATGCGCAGGGCCGCCTCGCGGTAGGCGGGGCTCGACGGGCAGAACGTCTGACGGCTGCCGTACGAGAGCCTGCGGCCGTCCTGGTCCACCGGCAGCGCTTCCGGGTGCTTCACGAAGAACCAGGCCGGCGGGGCCGCCGTCGGGGTCGCCAGGTCGGCGGCGATCCCGTGGGCGTGCAGCAGGTCGAGGATGCGGTCGAGGCGCGAGAAGTCGTACGTGCCCTCGGAGGGTTCCAGCAGCGCCCAGGAGAAGATGTTGACGCTGACCATGGTGACCCCGGCCTCGGCCATCAGACGCATGTCCTCGGCCCAGACCTCCTCGGGCCACTGCTCGGGGTTGTAGTCGCCGCCGTAGGCGATGCCGGGCACATTCAGGGCGCGGGTCATCGCTCACCTCCCGAGAGCAGTCGGCGGGTGGTGGCCACGCCCCACTCGTCCAGGGACAGGAGGCGGTCGCTGGAGGCCATCAGGCCGCCGGTCGCCTCCACGTGCGCCGCCCAGCGCTCCCGTGTCTCCACGGCCGGGCGGGCCATCAGGCAGTCGGGGTCGTTGACCCAGAGGCGGCCGTGCTGCCACTGGCGTCCGGCGCCGGTGAACTCGGCCGGGTCCTGGCCCGGCTGGCTGAAGTCGTCGGCCTCGGGGCGGCGGTGCGGGGCCGTGTCCGGGCTCACCCGCATCGCGTCGAACAGGCCGATCGAGGGCAGGATCGGGGCGCCGCAGCCCAGCAGATACGCGTCCGGGCCGATCGCCTGGCGGATCAGCTCGATGCCCTCGCGGTACGCGGTGAGGGCGTCGACGTCCTTGTGCCGTACGCCGTCCAGCGCGCCCGCGTACAGGAAGTCGACCTTGAAGTAGTCGTAGCCCTCGGTGCGGAGGGTGCGGAAGACCTCGGTCAGATACGCCGCGGCCTCGGGGTGCGTGGTGTCCAGGACGCGCAGGTCGTGGCCCCAGTTGCGGCCGGCGTGGGTGAAGCCGCCGGTGGTGTCGCGGACCAGCCAGTCGGGGTGCTCGGTGGCCAGCTCGCTTGCCGGGTCGACCAGGAAGGGGGCCGTCCAGATGCCGGCCCGGCGGCCGCGGGCCCGGATGGCGTCCGCGATGCCCTCGCGGGAGCGGAAGCGGCCGGAGAGGGTGAGCCAGTCGCCGAGGGCCTTCTGGTAGCCGTCGTCGATCTGGACCACGTCGATCGGCAGGTCGAGGGTGTCCATCGCACGGAGGTTCTCGTGGATGTCGTCCTCGGTGACGTTCGTGAAGTACTCGTACCAGGAGCACCAGACGGTCGGCGCCGGGCGCGGCGGCTCGACACCGAGACTCTCGGCCCAACTGCCCAGCACCGCCTGGATGTTCACCCCCGTCCACTCCTTCACCACGCCGTCGGCGGTGACCTCCGCGAGGCCGTCCGTCACCGTCAGGCGGATGGACGGCACCTCGCCGGTGGGGTCGACGGCCGCCCACAGACGGACCGGGGAGCCGTCGCCGGGGTCGAGCGCCAGCAGGCCCTCGCCCTGGAAGGTGCCCTCGGGGGCGGTCACACCGGGGCGATAGCAGACGGTCGCCCAGTTGTCGTTGGTCGGACGGTACGGCGTGTCGTCGAGGGCGTAGGCGCCGCTGGGGCTCCAGGACTGCCAGCCCTCCTCGTGGACCCGGGCGTTGACCGGGTCCACGGGGACGGAGGCGACGGCGGTGAAGGGGTGGTGCTGCACGGAGGTCTCTTTCAAGAGGGAGGGCCTCAGCCCTTGTTGGCGCCCAGGGTCAGTCCGCTGACGAACTGGCGCTGCAGTACGAAGTACACGATCAGGGTGGGGATCGCGGTGAGCAGGGCGCCCGCGGCCACCAGGTTGGGGTCGGTGAAGTACTGCCCGGAGAGGTTGTTCAACGCCGAGGTGATCGGCATGTTCTCGCCGGTGGAGATCAGCACGATCGCCCAGAAGAAGTCGTTGTAGATCCAGATCGAGAGCAGGGTGGCCAGGGCGGCCATCGCGGGCTTGCACAGCGGCAGCACGATCTGCCAGTACATGCGCCACACCGACGCCCCGTCGACCAGGGCGGCCTCGGTCAGCTCGTGCGGCAGCATCCGCATGTAGTTGCTGAGGACGAAGGCGCAGAACCCGGACTGGAACGCCACATGGATGAGCACCAGGCCGAGCGCGGAGTCGTACAGCTTGCCGGACACGGTGATGCCGGGCAGGTCGATCAGCAGGTACATCCGGTACAGCGGGGTGATGATGACCTGCTGCGGCAGCAGGTTGCCCGCGGTGAACACCAGCAGCAGGAAGATGTTCAGCCGGAAGTCGAAGCGGCTGACGTAGAAGGCGACCATCGACGACAGCAGCAGCGTGATCAGCACGGCCGGGACCGCGATGATCAGCGTGTTGCCGAAGTAGTGCAGCATGTCCGACTGCTGGAAGGCGTTGGTGAAGTTCTCCAGGCTCAGCTTGTGCGGCCAGGAGACATAACCCCGGTTGCTGGTCTCCGAGTACGGCCGCAGGGCCGCGAAGACGGCCCACAGCAGCGGGGCCAGCCAGGCCAGCGCGGTGACCACCAGGAACGTGTGCAGCAGGATCCGGGCCGGGCGGACCGGCGTGCGCTTCTTCAAGGCGATGGTGCTCATGCGCGCCGCTCCTTCCGGAAGGTCGCGATCAGGTACGGGATGATGACCGCGAGGGAGATGACCAGCAGCACCACCGCGATCGCGGAGCCGTAGCCGATCCGGCTGGACTCGCCGATGATGTTGTTGGTGATCAGGATCGACAGGAGTTCGGTGCCCTGGGCGCCCTTGTTGAACACGAACACCAGGTCGAAGGCGCGCAGCGCCTCGATGATCGTGACCACCAGGACGACGGTGTTGGTGGGGCGCAGGGTGGGGAAGATGACGTTCTTGAACGTCTGCCACTCGTTGGCGCCGTCCAGTGAGGACGCCTCCCGCAGGGACGGGTCCACGCCCTTCAGACCGGCCAGGTAGAGGATCATCATGTAGCCGGTGTGCCGCCAGGACGCGGCGATGAGCACCGCCCACAGGTTCAGGTGCGGGTTGCCGATCCAGTCGATGTAGTGGCCCGGCTTGTTCGCCCCGATCAGGCTGTTGATGAGGCCGGTGTCGGGGTTGTAGACCAGCTGCCACACGAAGCCGGTCACCGCGAGCGACACGACGACCGGCAGGAAGAACGCGGTCTGGTACACCCGGGAGAAGCGGATCTTCTTGTCCAGCTGGACGGCCAGGAACAGGCCCATCGGGGTGGGGATCAGGATGAGCACCACGAACCAGATGATGTTGTGCTGGACGGCCGGCCAGAACTGCGGGTTGTCGGTGAACAACTGCTTGAAGTTGTCCAGCCCCACCCACTTGATCGAGTCGAAGCCGATGCCGTCCCAGGTGGTGAAGGCCAGCGCGATGGAGGCCAGCGCGGTGACCCAGACCAGGGCCACGTGCAGGACGGTGGGCACGCCGGCCATGAAGCCGAGCGTGATGCGGTCACGGCGGGTCAGCAGGCGCTTGTGGCCCTGCGGGACCCGCGTGTGGACAGGCGCGGGCCCCGGAGCCGGCACGGCCGCCTCCGGGGTCTTCGTGGTCGTCTCGGAGCTCATCAGGACGCGAAGATCGTCTTCTTCTGGCGCTCGATCGAGGACAGCAGGCTGTCGACGCCCTTGGGGTTCTGGAGGAACTTCTGCAGACCCGGCTGCATCACCGTGGAGGTGAAGTCCGGCCGCGAGTCGCGGTCCATGAACTGGGTGAGGCTCTTGGCGTTGCTGATCATGTCGTACGCCTTCTTCTGCAGCGGCGTGTACGACGAGGTGTCGGCCTTGCTGGAGGCGGCCACGACGCTGGAGTCGGCCTTGAGGTAGATCTGCTCGGCCTCCGGCGTGCCCAGGAACTCCATCAGCTTCGCGGCACCCGCCTTGTTCTTGGGCGCCTTGGAGACCATGAAGCCGTCGGTGGGTGCCTCCACGGTGTCCTGCCCGAACTGCGGGTTGATCTCCGGGAAGGCGAAGAAGTCGAGGTCGTCGAGGTCGGCCTTGTTGGTGAACTGCTGGGCCACGAAGGAACCGAGGACGTACATGCCCGCCTTCTTCGACACCAGGGTCTGGGCGGCGTCCTGCCAGGTGCGGCCCATGAAGCCGTCCTGGTGGTAGGGCAGCAGCTCGGACCAGTGGTCGAAGACCGCCTTGACCTTCGGGTCCGTCCACGCCTCCTTGCCCGCCATCAGCGACTTGTGGAAGTCGTAGCCGTTGAGCCGGAAGTTGATCTGGTCGAAGGTGCCCATCGCCGGCCACGCGTCCTTGTCACCGAACGCGATCGGGACCAGGCCGTCCTTCTTCATCTGCTTGCACAGGGCCACCAGCTGGTCCCACGTCGTGGGGACCTTGTAGCCGTGCTGCTGGAAGACGCTCTTGCGGTAGAAGAGCGCCCACGGGTACGTGTACAGCGGCACGAAGTAGTACTTGCCGTCCTCGCCCTTGGACAGCTGCTTCATCGCATCGGGGAAGTTCCCGCCGATCTTCTGCCACACGTCGTCGATCGGGGTCGCGAGCTTCTTCGCCGCGAAGAACTGCATGCGGTAGCCCGCGAACCAGGTGAACACGTCGTCCGGCGTGGCCTGGAGGTAGGAGTTGATCTGCTCCTGGAAGGTGTTGTGGTCCTTCGTGTTCACGTCGACCTTGATGCCGGACTTCTTGGTGAAGGCGGCGTAGATCTCCGCGAAGGCCTTCTTGGGCACCGCGTCGGAGGAGTTGGAGCCGAGACTGACGGTCTTCGGGTCCGAGGAGGACCCACTGCTGCCGCACGCGGACAGCAGGGGTATGCCCGCACCCGCGAGCAGGGCTGCGCCACCGGCACCACGCAGCAGACTGCGACGGCTGGTCGCGGGAAGGGAGAGACCCGACGGGGAGAGGTCCATGTGCGGCTCCTGGAGGCAGGGGTTCGGTCACAACTACGCCACGTCGAAAAAAAGTCGAAACCGACCATAAATCAACTCGACCGAACATCGTGGCGCTTATATCAGTCCTATGTCCGGTCATGCGTCAAGAGCCGCCGGGGACCTTTGTGGAAATGTGACCGACATGTTCGTGATCGTTTCGGTCCGAGTGATCGAACGATCCCGCCCGGAGTTGAGAGTAAATGCCGGATTCGCGTCGCGGCCAAGGCCTGCTAGGCGACGATCCGGACCGACTTCGTCACACTGACCTGGTCGATCTCGGACGTCCGGACCGTGGCCTTCATGGTCCAGGTTCCGGCGAAGGGCACGGTGAGCGAGCTGGTCCCCCAGTAGCCGCCCTGATCGGTCAACCCGGCGTCGAGCGGGCCGATCTTCTGCGCGGGCAGGCTGAGGGAGAGCCGCAGCTCGGGGACGGTGACGATGCCGCCGTCGGGTCCGAAGACGACCGCCTGCACGGTGTTGTCGCCGACGCGGCCCGGGTCGAGGGTGATCTGCACCTTGCCGCGTGCGCGGCCGACCTCGAAGGGGATCGTCGTGACCGACGCGGCGGGCAGCCCGCCGGCCGTCGCGGGCGCCTCGGCCGCCTCGGCGGCCGCGCGGCCCGGCAGCGTGCTGCTGAGCACCGTCGTGAGCACCAGCACCACCACGCCGACGGCGACCTCGGCGAGCACACTGCGGCGCAGATTGCGCCGGCTCGTGCCGTGGGCGGCCGGGGCGGCCGGTTCCTCCACGGCGGCCGCGGCAGGCCCGCCCACGGGCTGCGGGACCCGTTCCCGTACGGCCGTCGCGGCGTCCGCCGCCACCAGCCGCGCGGTCCAGCGCCGCGAGAGCCCCGCGGCCGCCAGCAGGAGCACCACGGCGGCCAGTTTGGCCACCAGCAGGCGCCCGTACGTCGTCCCGGTGAGCGCGCTCCAGGAACCCAGCCCGCGCCAGGACTGGTAGACGCCGGTGACGACCAGGACGGCCACGCAGGCGAAGGCGATCCGGGAGAAGCGGGCCACGACTGCCGGAGGGAGCTCGGTGCGGTGGAGCGCGACCAGCAGCGCCGTGAGGCCGCCCAGCCAGACCGCCATGGCCAGCAGGTGCAGTACGGCGGACGCCGTCGCCAGGGGCACCTGGATGCCCGCCGAGGCGTGCTCGGAGGCGGCCCAGGTGAGCGCGAGAGCCACGCCGAGGGCTCCGCCGGCGGCGAGCAGGGGGCGCGGCCATGCGTCGCGTTTGCGGATTCGTACGGCGAACACGGCGACGACCAGCAGCAGGGCGAGGCGGGCCAGCAGGGCCAGCCCCGGACGGCCCGTGAGGGTGCGGGTGAGGGCGGAGGCGTCGAGGGCGGTCGCGGGGCCCGTGCCGGTCTCGTACGGAGCACGCAGCGCCAGCAGCGCCAGGGTGGTCCCGAGCAGCGTCCACCAGCCCACGACCAGGGGTTTGTGCAGCGGGCCGCGGTCCGTGGGGCGGCACAGGGCCACGAAGGCGGCCGTGCCGATCAGCAGGGCCGCCGCCAGGTAGGCCAGATAGCGGGCGATGTTGTAGAGACTGGCGGTCGCCGGGTTCTCGACCGGCCCGGTGTCCACCGTGGCGGCCGTCGCGGAGGCTTTGCCGACGGAGAAGGTGAACGCGCCGCCCACCGGGTGGCTGTCCGCCGAGACGACCCGCCAGGCCACGACATAAGTGCCCTTGGCGAGGTGCTTCGGCAGGGTCACGCTCGCCGTGTCGGGACGTCCCCCGGCGTGCTGTGCCCCGCCCGTGCGCACCCGCTGGTTGTTTGGGTCCAGGACGCGGAAGGAGTCGTCCAGCAGACCGACGGACTCGGTGAACGTCAGGGTGAGGGAGCGGGGCGCCGACCTGAGGACGGTGCCGTCCTCGGGGTCGGTGGACTTGAGGGCCGCATGGGCCGACGCGGGCCCCGCACCCCCGAGGACGAGCAGCACCAGCACGGCACCGAGCAGCACCAGCCCCTGAACTCCCCGCCGCCGCTGCCGCTCCCTGCGCTCACCGTCACATCCCACGCCGCTCTCCGTCCCGGCCTTCCCGCCTTCGCATAGGTACGGACGCGACGCGCCGGGCATTCACTACGCCTCCGGACGGCACAGTTCCGCGATCCGGTCGGCCTCGGCCGGGTACCGGGCGGTGAGCTCGGCCGCGTCCCCGTGCTCGTAGCCCTCGAAGGTGAACCCGGGCGCCATCGTGCACCCGAAGAACGTCCATGCCCCGCCCGCGAGGACCCGTCCGCCCATCCAGGTGCCGGCCGGCACGGTCGTCTGCGGCTGCTGGCCGCCGAGCACGTCCGGTCCGAGCACCACCGTCCTGGACGTCCCGTCCGGGGCGAGGAGCAGCAGCTCCAGCGGATCGCCCAGGTAGAAGTGCCAGATCTCGTCGGTGGGCAGGCGGTGCAGGGCCGAGTGGTCGTCGGCCGTCAGCAGGGCGACGATGGCGGTGCCCTCCGGCCGTCCGTCGGCGCGCTCGGGGCCCGCCCAGGTCTGGCGGAACAGGCCGCCCTCACGCGGGATCGGTTCCATTCCGTAGTGCGCGACAAGGTCCTCGGGAGTCATTCCGGGAAGGCTACCTCCCGCCGCAGAAAGGCCAGTTGAGCCTGCTTCTCGGGCAGGTACACGTCCGGGAGGTCGATCTCGGGCAGCACGACCGCCCCACCCGCCTCGAACCCCTGCCGCAGGAAACGGGCGATCGCCCTCGTGTTGCGCACATCGGGATCGACCACGATCCGGCGCCGGTCCAGGCCCTTCAGGACATACGACGTGATGACTCCGAACAGCGCCGTCGACCAGCCGGACCGCGTCCCGTCAGGGCCGGCGGGCGCGAGCAGGACATGGACGCCGATGTCGCCTGCCTGCACCTCGTAGCACTCGCTGACCCGGTCGGCCTCCGGCTCGTACGTCTGCAGCAGTGCGGCCGGTGTGCCGTCCTTGAGCAGCAGGAAGGCGTGATGGGTGTCGAGGGTGTCCAGGTGCGCGTAGATCCCGGCCACTTGGCCGCGGGTGAGGCCGTTCATGCCCCAGAAGACGGCACGCTCCTCGGCGGCCCAGCGGTGGACGACCTCCGCGTCCCCCTGCGGGTCGAGGGGACGGACGCGGACGGTGCCGAACCCGTCGACGCTCTCCTCGTGGACGTACACGTCACTCATGGGTCTCCTTCTCCAGGAGGTCGAAGTCGGTGACGACCGGGACGAGATCGCCCTTGAGCCACAAGGGGAGCTGGTCGTCGTGGTGGGGCGAGCCCGGGACACCGGACGCGCCGAAGGGAACGACCCAGAGGCTGTCCTCGCGGCGGGCCAGATCCCACACGTAGCGGGCGGCGGGCCCGCGCGCGGCCAGATCGGTCAGCCCGGGCACGGCGGAGGTGCACAGCACACAGTCGTGGTCGCCCGAGAGCCCCGGCCCCTCGTACGGCACCCGGGTGAGCGCCCGCCAGGGAGCGAGCCGGTGGGTGTCCCCCCACGTTCCGGCGGGCGGCTCGGCGGCCACCTCCTCCAGGGCCGCCCGCACGGCGTCCGCCCGGTCGACGCCGTACAACTCCTCGGCGCTCAGCAGGTGTTCAAGGGCGAAGCCGATGCGCGGGAGCAGGGCGAGCCAGGGGAGGAAGACCTCGGGCCAGTCGGGCGGAGTGGACAGTGCGGCGAAGGAGGGGTGTGCCGCGAGATGCCGTACGACCGCGCCGCGCACCGCCGCGTAGACCGCCGCGTCGGTGCTGCCCGCGTCCATACGGCGGTCCCAGCGCAGCAGGCGCTCGCGCAGGGCGGCGGCCTCGGGGGAGAGGTCCTCGAGGGCGGCCAGGTGGTCCAACAGGGGTGCGGAGGAGGCGAGATGGGTGTCCGTGTGGATCGCCGGCATGTCGCCCGCCGACCACCGCTCCTTCCTGGCCAGCAGCGCGGCGATGCGGTCCGCGCGGTGGGGCGGGGCGAACTCGACGCCGAGCGGGGTCGCGAGGCCGCGCTGGTTGGCCATCACCGCGACGGAGTCGGTGAGTTCGGCGGCTCGCGGCATCTCGTGCCAGCCCCGCCACTCGTGCCCGGGCTCCCAGGCCGGGACCAGCCGACGCCGATTGGCCTCGGCCCGCACCGGCACCCGCCCCGCGACACGGTGCAGCAGACCGCCTTCGGTGTCGGCGGCCTGAACGACGTTGACGGGCTCGGCCCACAGGTCGACAGCACGGTCCACATCGGCGACCCGCCGGGCCCGCAGGAGGGGGAGGAGCGCACTGAAGCCGAGGTCGCTGGTGACGCGAGGCGGGTAGCGCAGGGCGATTCCAGCCCGTCCGGCGTTTGAGGACAAGGCCCCTTCAAGGCCGACCGGGGGCCTGGGGGCAGAGCCCCCAGGGACGGGAAGGGAAGGGGCGGCGGGGGCGAAGATCCCCCCGGCGATCACCGGCCCCCGCTCCGTCTCGATCACCTCGACCTCGACCGCCCCCTCCCCCGCCACCTCGACGCTCTCCGTGTGCCGGGAGGCCCGCCGCCACAAACCGTCCGGCCCGAGGGCCTCCACACCGGCCCCCGTACGCCGCAGCCGCTCCCGGTACAGGTCCTGGTAGTCGGCCATGGCGTTGGTGATCGCCCAGGCGACCGTGCCGGCATGGCCGAAGTGAGCGATACCGGGAACGCCCGGCACGGCAAGACCGACGACGTCGAACTCCGGGCAGGAGAGGTGAATCTGCTGATAGACCCCGGGGTCCTCGACGAGCCGGTGCGGGTCCCCCGCGATGACGGCGTGACCGGTCGTGGTCCGCGCCCCGCCGACCAGCCAGCCGTTGCTGCCGGAGCTGCCGGGCCCGTCGGCGGCGAACAGGCCGACGGCCTCCTCGCCCAGGTGCGCCGCGGCGTGCTCGCGCCACAGCTTGGCCGGGAACCCGGCGAACAGGATGTGCGTGGCGAGCCAGATGCCGAGCGGGGTCCAGGGCTCCCAGCGTCCGGGGGCGAGAGCGACGACGTCGAACTCGGGGGCCGCAGGACCGCTTTCCAGTCCGTCGTTGACCCCGTCGACGTACGCCCGCACCCAGTCCGCCGTCTCCGGGTCCCGTTCCTCCAGGGCCGCCCAGCAGCGCCGGGCGGTGTCGTCGAGGCGGGCCTGCCGGGCGAACAGGTCCCAGGGCAGGGCCTGAGGGCCGAGGAAGGACGCCGAGGTGCCCCGCGCACGGTGCCGCCCGTCCTCCAGCTGCCAGGCGCGGTCGCGGGCGGTCACCAGGCCCTGTGCGCGGGCGAGTTCGCGGGCGCTGCCGGCGCGCAGGTGCGGGATGCCCCACACGTCGCGGTGGATCTCGATCGTCACGCTGCAACCCCCAGCCAATTAAGGCAAGCCTTGCCTTAGTAATTCGTGCTGGAATCGTACGCGAGGCGCGAAAGCGGCATGATCGGAGGCATGGACGTCACCCTGCACCTCGCCCAGGACCCCCAGGCCGACGAGCTCCTCGGACGCTCCCCGCTCGCCGCCCTCGTCGGGATGCTGCTCGATCAGCAGGTCCCGATGGAGTGGGCGTTCAAGGGGCCGCGCACGATCGCGGACCGCCTGGGCACCGACGACCTGGACGCGCACGAGATCGCCGTCATGGATCCGGACGCCTTCGCCGCACTGCTCTCCGAGAAGCCGGCCGTGCACCGCTACCCGGGCTCCATGGCCAAACGCGTCCAGCAGCTGTGCCAGTACCTCGTCGAGCACTACGACGGCAACGCCGAGCTCGTCTGGAAGGACGTGGCCGACGGGCGCGAGCTTCTGAAGCGCCTCCAGGAGCTGCCCGGCTTCGGCAGGCAGAAGGCGCAGATCTTCCTGGCGCTGCTGGGCAAACAGCTCGGCGTACGGCCCGAGGGCTGGCGGGAGGCCGCGGGCGGATACGGCGAGGCCAACTGCCACCGCTCCGTCGCCGACATCGAGGGACCGGAGTCGCTGGCCAAGGTCCGGGCGCACAAGCAGGAGATGAAGGCGGCCGCGAAGGCCGCGAAGGCCGCCGGGAAATAGCGCAGGCGGCGGGAGACAGCCGTCAGCCGACCGGCTCCCAGGGGTGGCGCGCCGACCGCGGCAGGTCCAACCATGGAACATGACCGAGCCATCGAGCGGCTCCTCCGCGGGCCCACAGGACGACGACCGCAAGGTCCACGCCGCCGGACGCGAGCCGGGCCCGCATGGGCCGGAGCTCCCCTTCGAAGGCCCCCTGCACGCCCTCTCCCGCGCCGCCTGGCAGGTCGTCCTGCTCACCGGCGTCGCCTCCCTGGTCCTCGGCCTCCTGGTCCTGATCTGGCCGGACGCCTCGCTGCTCGTGGTCGGCGTCCTCTTCGGCGTCTACCTCCTGGTCAGCGGCATCTTCCAGCTGGTCGCCGCCTTCGGCACACACACGACCACGGCCCTGCGCATCCTGGCCTTCATCAGCGGTTCCCTGTCGATCCTGCTGGGCCTGTTCTGTCTGCGCGGCCCGATGCGGTCGATCCTGCTGCTGGCCCTGTGGATCGGCATCGGCTGGCTCATCCGCGGAATCACCCAGACCCTGGCCGCCGCCTCGGACAGCACCATGCCGGCCCGCGGCTGGCAGATCTTCCTCGGGATCGTGACCTTCCTCGGCGGCATCGTGCTGATCGACTCTCCGTTCGCATCGGTCGCCGTCCTCACCCTGGTCGGCGGCATCTGGCTGGTCGCGGTCGGCGTGGTCGAGATCGTCACCGCGATCCGCATCCGGAGCCGGGCCCGGGAGGTGCCACGCACCCTTTGAGCCGTATCGGGTCCCCCGAACGGGCGGTTCTCGGCCCCGACATGCTCAAGGCGGGACAAACCATGGGCAAATGACCTCTCGTGAGCACCGTACGACGCCTCTCCCGCGGCCACGCCTGGCTGCGGACGCTCGTCCTGCTGCTCGCCCTGCTGGTCCCGGGCGCCCACGCCGAGGTGCATGCGGCACCGCCCTCGGCCACGGAGATCGTCGAGTACGACGCCCTGGACGCGGCCGTGCGGCCACCGGCCGACGCTCTGCACCGCACCGTCGTGGCCCTGCGCCCCGCCCCGCTCCAGGCCCCGCCCCTCGACACGCCCGCGGCCCGCCACCTCTCCACTCCGCCCCGGCCGCCGTACGCCCTGCACGCCCTGCGCTCCGTGGTCCTGCGCTGCTGACAGATCCCGACCCCCCGGAAAAGTCAGTCACCACGCAAGGAACCAAGGAACACAGCCATGCCCACCGACCCGTACGCGGTCCTGCGCGCCCTGCTGCGCGCCGAAGCCGCGCGCAACGCACCGAAACAGAATCTGAAGCAGCCGGAGCCGAAGCAGCCCCCGAAGGAGCGGGACCGCTGACTGTGCCGGCGGAGGCGGATGTTCCCCGTGAACCACCGCCTCCGCCGGGCCGACGGGCACCGTCCACAGCCTGTGCGTAACACCCGTACGGATTGTTTGTCCCGATTTGCAACTTCTTTTCGGTACCCGCACTGCGTCGCCATGGCTGCGCCCGGAAGGTCTTGACCGGTAGGCTTTCCGTGTGATCTTCAAGCGCATCGGAAACGGCCGGCCGTACCCCGACCACGGCCGGGAAAGCACCCGGCAGTGGGCGGACGTCGCGCCGCGCCCGGTCCGCCTCGATCAGCTCGTCACCACCAAGGGACAGCTCGACCTGGAGACTCTCCTGGCCGAGGACTCGACCTTCTACGGCGACCTGTTCGCACACGTCGTCAAGTGGCAGGGCGACCTGTATCTCGAGGACGGCCTCCACCGCGCGGTGCGGGCCGCGCTGCAGCAGCGCCAGGTGCTGCACGCGCGCGTGCTCGAACTCGACTGACGCATGCTCCCGAAGGCCTGCCGGTGACGGCTTGGCCCTTTCGGGTTCACCTGTGCGGCCTCGAATGATCATCTAGTAGGCATCGCCGCCCGGGCGCACTACGCTGCGCTCATGAGCATGCTGACCCCCCCGGGTATGGGCGGCAAGTACCGGATCACGGGGGACAAATACCCACGGATGCGCAGGCGCCGGCGCGGCAGGCTCGGGGTCGCCCTGGTGGCCTCCGTCGCCGCACTCGGCCTGGTCGGCTGGGGCACGCTGCAGCTCATCGACCTCTTCACCGGCGGCGGCGAGAAGGCCTCGGCGGCCGGCCCCAAGGCGGACTGCACGGCCAAGGCGAGCCCGTCGGCCGACACCAGGAAAGCCGCCGCGCCCAAGCCCGGCACGATCACGGTCAACGTCTACAACGCCACCGAGCGCAGCGGTCTGGCCAAGAACACGGCGGACGAGCTGAAGAAGCGCGGCTTCAAGATCGGCGACGTGGGCAACGCGTCCAAGGAGTTCGACAAGAAGGTCAAGGGCACCGCCATACTGCTCGGCGCCCCGTCGACCCTGAACAGCTCGCTGCCCGTGCTCGCCACGCAGCTCGCCGGCGCCGAGAAGCGGGCCGACACCCGCAAGGGCACCGCCGTCGACCTGATCCTCGGCACGGCCTTCAAGGACCTCACCCCGAAGGCAGCCGCGGACAAGGCGCTGGCGGCACTGACGAACCCGCAGCCGACGCCCACGTCTTCGAAGAAGAGCTGCTGAGCGCGATCGCGCCATAGGGGTGCGGTTGTGCGGGGACTGCGGGTCCGTGGTGGCTGGTCGCGCAGTTCCCCGCGCCCCTGAGGGCGCTACAGCGCACGCCTACTCGGCCGCCCCGTAGAGGCGGTCCCCCGCGTCCCCCAGCCCCGGCACGATGTACCCGTGCTCATTGAGCCGCTCGTCGACGGCCGCCGTCACCACCGTCACCGGCGTGCCGGCCAGCTCACGCTCCATGAGCTCGACCCCCTCGGGGGCCGCGAGAAGCACCACCGCGGTCACATCGTCCGCCCCACGCTTGATCAGCTCCTGGATCGCCGCGACCAGGGTGCCCCCGGTGGCCAGCATCGGGTCCAGGACGTACACCTGACGCCCGGAGAGGTCCTCGGGCATGCGGGAGGCGTACGTCGACGCCTGCAGCGTCTCCTCGTTGCGGATCATGCCGAGGAAGCCCACCTCGGCCGTCGGCAGCAGCCGGACCATGCCGTCGAGCATGCCGAGGCCGGCCCGCAGGATCGGCACCACCAGGGGCCGCGGGCGGGCCAGCTTGACGCCGGTGGTCGCGGAGACCGGCGTCGTGATGTCGACCTGTTCGGTGCGCACGTCGCGCGTGGCCTCGTAGGCGAGCAGGGTGACCAGCTCGTCGGCGAGACGGCGGAAGGTCGCGGAGTCGGTGCGCTGGTCGCGCAGCGTGGTGAGCTTGTGGGCGACCAGGGGGTGGTCGACGACGTGGAGACGCATGCCCTAACAGTAACCGCGCCCCGTTGCGCCCACCCGCCTCCCACCGCCGCCCTGCTTCGAGAGGGCTTCGCCCTCGCTCCTTGGACCCGAGCTGGCATCAAACCGCCCATCAGAGGGAAAGTGGGAGGACGTACCGGGGGGTGGTGTGCCCATGCCTGACCTGCCTGAGCGTGAAACCCGACAGGACTCGCCGTCGGCCGAGACCGACGCCGAGCGCCGGCGCCGCAGGGCCCAGTTCCTGCGTGACCTCGCCGAAGCCCGTGAGCTGCGGGACCGTGTCCAGCCCAGGCGCGCGAAGACCGCACGGCTGCGCCACGCCATGCGCATGCGCACTTTCCGCTGGTAGCCCGGGGCCGACTCGGGACGCGCCTGAGGGCAACCCGTTGCGTGCACACGCCGATCGCCGCGTACGATCCCGCTCGTGGCCGATCAAAGACGGCGGACACAGGGTGCCGAAGACGTCCCCTGAACGCCTTGTTTCTGCCACGATTCCGAGTGGGTGGGGCTCGGAGCACAGCTCTCCCCGCCCTGAGCCCCGCCGGGGGGACCTCCAACCGGCACGCCTAAGACCAGTGGGAGAGTCACGGTGTACTTCGCCGCACTGCTCGCGCGCACCGAAGACGGGTGGGAAGCGAGCGACACAGAGCTCGACGATGTGGAAACCCTGTCGGATCTCGCCGACCTCGCCCGGGAAGCCTCGACCGAGGACGACACGGTGCTCATCCTGATCGAGCAGGAAGAAACCTGGTTCGGCATCGTCCGCGTCGACGGCGAGGACGACCCTCGTATCTACGTCTCGGACGCCGCCGCCGCTGCCCGCAGCAGCTACGGCGAGATCCTGCTCACCGACGAACTGCTCGGAAGGGAGCCCGGCGACGACGACCCCGACCTGGACTCCCTCGACCTCGACGGCACCGAGGACGGTGAGGACGAGGAAGACGGCGACGAGGACGCGCCGTCCGCCGAGTCCGTGCCGCACAGCCCCGTCGGCGACGCCGAGATCCTCGACGACCTCGGTGTCGGCGCCAAGGAGCTGCGCACCCTCGACGAGGACGCCCTGAACACGATCGCCGAGGCCCTGGGCGCCTCGGAGGTCCTGGAGACCGTCCGCTGACCGCTGCAGCGACCCAAGGAGGCACCCCCGACCCGGTACGCGACCGCTGGCGGGCCGCGATGCGGCTCGCCCTGGACGAGGCCGGACGGGCCGGCGCCGACGTGCCCGTGGGCGCCGTCGTGCTGGCCCCGGACGGCACGACCGTGCTCGGCGCCGGACACAACGAACGCGAGGCCACCGGTGACCCGACGGCGCACGCCGAGGTCCTCGCGATCCGCCGGGCCGCGGCCGACCTCGGGGAGTGGCGGCTGTCCGGCTGCACCCTCGTCGTCACGCTGGAGCCCTGCACGATGTGCGCGGGCGCGCTCGTGCAGTCCCGCGTGGACCGTGTCGTCTACGGCGCCCGCGACGAGAAGGCCGGCGCGGCCGGCTCCCTCTGGGACGTCGTACGCGACCGGAGGCTCAACCACCGCCCCGAGGTGATCGAGGGCGTGCTCGCCGAGGAATGCGCCCGGATCCTCACCGAATTCTTCCGCTCCCGCTGAAGACCGACCGACCCCTGGACACCGACCCCGAATACCGATTTCAAAGCACTGCCCGGCGTGCTGTAAGGTCTCCCTCGGTAGCGTGTCCGAGCGGCCGAAGGAGCTCGCCTCGAAAGCGAGTGTGGCGCAAGTCACCGAGGGTTCAAATCCCTCCGCTACCGCTCTGGGAAGGGCCCCGTCGAGAGACGGGGCCCTTCGTGCGATCATGTGCGGTCGTGGGGCAACAGTGACTGGGGAGGCCGCAATGGCGGTGAATGCCAAGAAGATCGCCGTCTATGCGCTCGTGGTCTTCGCGCTGTACGTCATCATCACGGACCCGGCCAAGGCGGCCGACTACGTCCAGATAGGGTTCGAGGGCATATCGGACGCCGCCAAGGCCATAGGCGACTTCTTCACCTGGCTCGCCAACGGCGCCCACTAGGCCCGCAGCTAGGAGCGCACATGATCCGCCATCTCGTCCTGTTCAAGCTCGACGAGGGCGTCGAGCGCGACGACCCGCGCGTCCTGGAGGGCGTCGACGCCTTCCGGTCGCTGGACGGGAAGATCCCCGAGATCCGCTTCTGGGAGCTGGGCTGGAACATCAGCGACCGCCCCATCGCGTACGACTTCGCCATCAACTCCGGCTTCGACGACGTGGCCGCGCTGCGCCGCTACGTCGAGCATCCGGAGCACCAGGCGGGCGTGACGCTGTGGAAGGAGTTCTCCACCTGGGTGATCGCCGACTACGAGTACTGAGCCGGACCCCGCTGGGCCCTGCGCCATGAAGGCGCAGGGCCTTTATGCGTATTGAGCCCCAACTTGCCCTCAACACGGCGTTATGCGGTGCTTGCGCACAGTGCACATCTCTTGTGATGCTATGACCGCTTTTGCCGAATACATTGATCGATTGCGAGGTGGAGTTGACCGTGCCGGCCAGTACTGCGCCTCAAGCACCGCCCCTGGAGGCCGCCGAGGCCCCGCCGGACGCCGCACCGCCGCGCAGCCGCGGTGCCGACACCCGGGCCCTCACCCAGGTCCTCTTCGGCGAACTGAAGGGGCTGGGGCCGGGCACGCCGGAACACGACCGGGTGCGCGGGGCGCTCATCGAGGCCAACCTCCCGCTCGTGCGCTACGCGGCCGCCCGCTTCCGCTCCCGCAACGAGCCGATGGAGGACGTGATCCAGGTCGGCACCATCGGGCTCATCAACGCGATCGACCGCTTCGACCCGGACCGGGGCGTGCAGTTCCCGACCTTCGCGATGCCGACCGTCGTCGGCGAGATCAAGCGCTACTTCCGGGACAACGTCCGCACGGTCCACGTCCCGCGCCGGCTGCACGAGCTGTGGGTGCAGGTCAACAGCGCGACCGAGGACCTGACGACCGCCTTCGGGCGCACCCCGACGACCGCCGAGATCGCCGAACGGCTGCGCATCACCGAGGAGGAGGTGCTCTCCTGCATCGAGGCCGGCCGGTCGTACCACGCGACCTCCCTGGAGGCGGCCCAGGAGGGCGACGGGCTGCCCGGGCTGCTGGACCGGCTCGGCTACGAGGATCCGGCCCTGGACGGCGTCGAGCACCGCGACCTCGTCCGCCATCTCCTCGTGCAACTCCCGGAACGGGAACAGAGAATCCTTCTTCTGCGCTACTACAGCAACCTCACCCAGTCGCAGATCAGTGCGGAACTCGGCGTCTCCCAGATGCATGTCTCGCGGCTACTCGCGCGTAGCTTCCAGCGGCTGCGATCCGCAAACAGGATCGAGGCGTAACCGGCACGAGCGAATCGCTCACCAGGGCCGTTCCCGACAGTTCTGCGCTGAAAAAGCCTCAGACCCCCTTTTTCCAGGGCTGATTCGCATCTCGCATGTCGACATGTCACTACAGCGTGTTGCCGACATGTGACATTCTTCCCCAAGCGCGTTTGCCGCGGCTTCGGCTCCGGTATTCAGGTGAAGGCTGAACTCCTCGCCAGAGGAGCTCCGGCCACGACCGTCCCGCGACCCAGAGGGGGTGGCATGTCCGCAGACCAGGGCAGCTCGAAGGTGCTCACGCTCACGAAGAGCGAGTCAGCGCCCGCCGACGCCGTGCCCGGCTCCATCGACGCGATGGCAGCCGTCGACACCGCACCGGCCCCGGCCCTTACGGCCGCTGACATCCCGGCCCCGCCGGCCTCGGATGCCATCGACACCCGCACCCTGTCCCGCTCCCTTTTCCTGCGGCTCGCCGCACTCGACGACAACAGCCCCGAGCGCGCCTACGTCCGGGACACCCTCATCGAGCTCAACCTCCCGCTGGTGCGCTACGCGGCGGCCCGCTTCCGCTCGCGCAACGAGCCGATGGAGGACATCGTCCAGGTCGGCACCATCGGCCTGATCAAGGCGATCGACCGCTTCGACTGCGAACGGGGCGTGGAGTTCCCGACCTTCGCGATGCCGACGGTCGTCGGCGAGATCAAGCGGTTCTTCCGCGACACCTCGTGGTCGGTGCGGGTCCCGCGCCGCCTCCAGGAGCTGCGCCTGGCCCTCACCAAGGCCAGCGACGAGCTCTCCCAGAAGCTGGACCGCTCCCCGACCGTCCCCGAACTCGCCGCCGTGCTCGGCGTCTCCGAGGAGGACGTGGTCGACGGCCTCGCGGTCGGCAACGCGTACACGGCCTCCTCGCTGGACTCCCCGGCGCCCGAGGACGACGGCGGCGAGGGATCCCTCGCGGACCGGCTCGGCTACGAGGACACCGCCCTGGAGGGCGTCGAGTACCGCGAGTCCCTCAAGCCCCTGCTGGCCAAACTCCCGCCCCGCGAGCGGCAGATCATCATGCTCCGCTTCTTCGCCAACATGACCCAGTCGCAGATCGGCGAGGAGGTCGGCATCTCGCAGATGCACGTCTCCCGGCTGCTGACCCGGACCCTGGCACAGCTGCGGGAGGGGCTCATCTCCGACTGAGCCCTTCCTTCCTGACGGAGTGTCAGCCACACTGGCGCGATGCTTCGGACGACATGGACACCTGGCCGTCGAGGCGCCGTGATCGGCGCGTCGGCGGCCGTCGTCTGCCTGGGCGCCGCGCTGGCCGCGTGCGGGGGCGGCGGGGCGGAGGGGTACGTCGCCACGGGACCGGTGGGCGGTGCGCCTCAGGCGTCCGGTACGGCCGTGGCGCCGACGGGCGGGGTGACGTTCGTACCGCTGGACGGACCGCGGAAGGACCGCCGGGACGCCCCTGCGGCCGAGGGCGGCACCGGCTCCGGGAGCAGGACTTCGCCCGGCGTCCCGGCAGCGGCGCCCGACCAGTTCGCCGGCTCCCCGGGTGACGGCGCCAAGGCCGGCCGTACGGCGACGGATTCGGCGTCGCCGACGACAACTCCCGGCCGCACGGCCACCGCTGGGCCCGCGGTTGTCACCTGGAGCGACCCGGCCCGGAAAGCAACCGACAAGCGCTGGTGCGAGGACGTCACGCTGGACTTCGCCAACTCCGGCGGCAGCGCGGTGCGTTCCGGCACGGTGACCTTCGGGACGCACATCATCGGCGCCCTCGGGATCGACTGGGGGACCGTCGAGCAGACCGCCGGGCTTCCGGTGCCGATCGGGGCCGGGGTGCGCAAGGAGAAGACCTGGACGGTGTGCGTCGACGCCTGGCGCGTGCCGCTCGGCATGCACATCGAGACGCGGGACGTCACCGTCCAGTGGAATTGACTTGCTCTCCGGGCTGAAGCCCGGAGATTCTGGCCTTCTCGATCGTTGCCGTGCCGCTACGCGGCACGGTTTCCGGTCGGGAGCCCGTGGCTTCCTGTTTCTTCGCGCTGTGCCGGAATTGCTCCCGGTCTTACCGGCGCTCCGCAGGCCGTCACCGCCAGTCCGGCGGCCGTCTTCACGTTGATCGCGGCGTTGGTGTCGCGGTCGTGGACGGTGCCGCAGGCGGCACAGGTCCACTCTCGGATGTTCAGGGGTTTGGGTCCGTCCACGGCGCCGCAGGTGGAGCAGGTCTGGGAGGTCGGCTCGAACCGGCCGATCTTGACCAGGCTGCGGCCGTACCGCTGTGCTTTGTAGGCCAGCATGCTGAGGAACTGTGCCCATCCGGCGTCGTGCACGGACTTGGCCAGCTTCGTGCGCGCGAGTCCTATCACCGCCAGGTCCTCCACGGCGATCCCTTGGTTCTCGGAGATCAGCTTCGTGGAGAGCTGATGGTGGAACTCACGGCGTGCGTCCGCCACTTCGACGTGAGCGCGGGCGACCTTGAGGCGGGCCTTGGCCCGGTTCTTTGATCCCTTCTGCTTGCGGGCCAGCTCCCGCTGGGCCTTCTTCAGCTTCTTCTCCGCGCGCCGGAGGAAGCGAGGGGAGTCGATCTTCGTGCCGTCGGAGAGGACGGCGAAGTGGGTGAGGCCGAGATCGATGCCGATGGTGCGGTCGGTGTTGGGCATCCGGGTCGCGTCGGCGGCCGGGTCGGTGTCGATGACGAAGGAGGCGAAATACCTGCCGGCCGCGTCCTTGATGACGGTGACGCTGGAGGGCACGGCGGGCAGAGCGCGGGACCATTTCACCTGCACCGCGCCGATCTTGGGCAGGTTCAGCTTCCCGCACGCGGTAATCGACCAGCGAGCGTTGGCGGTGAAGCGGATGGACTGCCGTGCGTCCTTGCGGGACTTCATGCGCGGCTCACCCGCCCGCGCCCCATTGCGCTCGCCCTTGAGGGAGGCGAAGAAGTTGGCGTAGGCGCGCTCGCAGTCGCGCAGCGCCTGTTGCAACACCACCGCGGAGACCTCGCCCAGCCAGGCCCGCTCGGGCCGCCGCTTCGCCTCGGTGATCAGCAGGCGGGACAGCAGACCGAGCTTCGGATACGGACGGTCCTGGGCGTGGGCCTCGCGCCGGGCGCGGACAGCGTCGTTGTAGACAACACGGGCACAGCCGAACGCCCGACCCAGCACGGCCTGTTGACCGCTGGTGGGGTAGAGACGGAAGGCATACCTGAGCTGCACGGCAAGGACGCTACCCGCGTGGACCAGACCCCAACAGCGCGAAGATCCCTATTGATCGGTATCGACTCCCAAGCGCACATGTTCACGGTCTTCGTGACCACGTTCGGGGAGAAAGTGCTCACCGGTCCGTTTCTCCCAGCTCTCCGTGATGAAGCCTGAGCAGTCGCACCCCGGATGCTCCGCCCGCTTCGCGGGCATGCCGCCGTGACGCTCCGCGTCACGACGCCCGACTTGCTTCACCATCAGCGTGAACGCCAGTGCGCTGCGAATGAATCCCGGTAGCGATTCACCTGGGAGCGGCGGATCGTCTGGAAGTAGCGGTCCGCTCTTACTTCAGCGCGAGCCAGGCCACCGCCGCCACGACCGCCACGGCCACGACGATGCCGACGATCAGGCCGATGCGCGGACCGGCCGGCGCGGGCGCCTGCTGCTGACGGCGGCCCTGCGGGCCCTCGTCGACGAACGCGCGGAACATCTGGGTGCTGCCTGCGGGGTCGTGGTTGCCCTGGGGGCCCTGGGGGTTAGCCATAGCCCGAGACCCTAGCGAATCACCAGTTGTGGCCCAAGTGGGGGGCGGTTCGTGGACGTAACCGCCCTCACCTGCATGTTTGCTTTCCCCATACGCGCCTTTGCCAAGTTTTTGTCCTCCGTCCGGGGCGTTTTATTTGCCTGTAGCAACCAATAACTTCTATGGTTGCCCCAAGCAACGAATGTGGGAGGTGTGATGGCCGAGCGGGCGCAGTACGAGGAGCTGCTGAGGCAGTTCAGCGGCTTCGGCGCCGTGAAGCGGGAGCTGGGGCGGATCATGCCGTCCGACTGCCCGAGCGGCAGCGCCGCGGTGCTGACCCTTCTCGGACGCTACGGCGACATGCGCATGAGCAAGCTCGCCGAACTGCTCTCCGTGGACATGTCGGTCACCAGCCGCCATGTCACGCACCTCGCCGAGCGCGGCTGGATCGACCGGTCCCCCGACCCGGCGGACAAGCGGTCCCGGATCCTGCACCTGACGCCCGCGGGCCTGGCCCGGCTGGAGGCGCTGTCCGAGCGGACCACCCAGCTGCTGGCCGAGCGGCTCGCCGACTGGAGCGACGAGGAGGTCGCCCAGCTCAGCAGGCTCATGGAACGCCTGAGGGCCAGCTTCGACGACTGCCGCGCCCTGCCGCCCCGGCTCCCGCCCCCCGCACGCGAACTCGAACCGACAACCCGTACACCCGCAAGCACTTAAGAGAAGGAAGCCCATGGCAACGACCACACCAACCGGTGTGCGGGCTCATGCCAAGCACGGGGGAGGCTCCCACGAGTACGCCCCCATGACGCACCGGCAGATCATGGAGGCCATCTCCGGTCTGCTGCTCGGCATGTTCGTGGCGATCCTGTCGTCCACGATCGTCACCAACGCCCTGCCGCACATCATCAGCGACCTCGGCGGCGGCCAGTCCGCCTACACCTGGGTCGTCACCGCCGCCCTGCTGTCGATGACCGCGGCCACTCCCCTGTGGGGCAAGCTGGCCGACCTGTACAGCAAGAAGGCGCTCGTCCAGATAGCCCTGGTCATCTACGTCCTGGGATCCGCGGCCGCGGGTCTGTCGCAGAACGCCGGCATGCTGATCGCCTGCCGTGTCGTCCAGGGCATCGGCGTCGGCGGTCTCTCCGCCCTCGCCCAGATCGTCATGGCCGCGATGATCTCCCCGCGCGAGCGCGGCCGTTACTCCGGCTACCTCGGCGCCACCTTCGCCGTCGCCACCGTCGGCGGCCCGCTGCTCGGCGGCGTCATCACCGACACCAGCTGGCTCGGCTGGCGCTGGTGCTTCTACGTCGGCGTCCCCTTCGCCGTGCTCGCGCTGATCGTGCTGCAGAAGACGCTGCACCTGCCGGTCGTGAAGCGGGACGTGAAGGTCGACTGGGCCGGCGCGTTCTTCATCGCCGCCGCCGTCTCCCTGCTGCTGGTCTGGGTCACCTTCGCCGGTGACAAGTACGACTGGCTGTCCTGGCAGACGTACACGATGGTCGCCGGTTCGATCGTCCTCGGTCTGGTCTTCGTGCTCGTCGAGTCGAAGGCGAGCGAGCCGATCATCCCGCTGCGCCTGTTCCGCAACCGCACCATCACCCTCGCGTCGCTGGCCTCGCTGTTCGTCGGTGTCGCGATGTTCACCGGCACGGTCTTCTTCAGCCAGTACTTCCAGCTGGCCCGCGGCAAGTCCCCGACGATGTCCGGTGTCATGACCATCCCGATGATCGGCGGGCTGTTCATCTCCTCCACCGTCTCGGGGCAGTTCATCACCCGCACCGGGCGCTGGAAGGCGTGGCTGGTCAGCGGTGGCGTGCTGGTGACGGCGGGCCTCGGCCTGCTGGGCACCATCCGCTACGACACGGCGTACTGGAAGATGTCGATCTTCATGGCGCTGCTGGGTCTCGGCATCGGCATGATGATGCAGAACCTGGTGCTGTGCACGCAGAACCAGGTCGACCCGAGCGACCTCGGCTCCGCCAGTTCCACGGTCACCTTCTTCCGTTCGCTCGGCGGTGCGGTCGGCGTCTCCGCGCTCGGCGCGGTCATGGCCCACCGGATCACCCACTACGTCAAGGACGGCATCGCCGCCCTCGACCCGCAGTACCGTGCGGCGCTGGCCGGCTCCAGCTCCTCCACCGACAGCATCCCGGACCTGGGCAAGCTGCCGGCCCCCATCCGCACTCTCATGGAGAGCGCCTACGGCCACGGCATCGCCGATGTCTTCCTGATCGCGGGCGCCCTGGCGGCCGTCGCGTTCCTGATCACCCTGTTCATCAAGGAAGTCCCGCTGAAGACCAAGGGCGCGCTGGCGCAGGCCACTGCCGCGGAGGAGACGCCGGCCGGGTCGGGGGCCGCTCCGGCCGCCGCCGAGGCCCCTTCTGCTCCGGCTGCCGAGCACGTCCCGAGCTGGGCCGTGTCCTCCGACACGGAGACCGCCGCCGACGGCACACAGCGGCTGTCCGCCGTGGCGACCATCGCCCGCCCCGAGGAGCCGGCCGGCTCCGGCGGGATCCCGGTGCGCGGCTTCGTCCGCGGCAACGAGGGCGCGCCCGTGCCGCAGGCCGCGGTCACGCTGATCTCGCTGGCGGGACGGCAGCTGGGCCGGTCGGTCGCGCAGGCCGACGGTTCCTACGCCGTCGAGGCGCCGAGCGTGGGCAGTTACGTCCTGATCGCCGCCGCCGACGGGTTCCAGCCGCAGGCGTCCACGGTCGTGGTCAACGGTGAGCCGGTCTCGTACGACATCCTGCTCAGCGGCACCAGCGGGCTGAGCGGTGTGGTGCGGGCCGCCGAGACCACGCTGCCCGTCAAGGACGCGATGGTCATCGTGACCGATGTCCGCGGGGAGCTGCTGGCCACCGCCGCCACCGGTGAGCAGGGCGAGTTCTCCCTGGCCGAGCTGGTGCCCGGGACCGTGACCGTCGCGGTGAACGCCGCCGGGTACCGGCCGCGCGCCCTGCCCGTCGAGGTGGGCGGCGCCGGAGTCACCCGTATCGAGATCGACCTCGACTCGGGCGCCCAGCTCCAGGGCGTCGTCCGCGCCCCGCACGGCCCGCTGGCCGACGCCCGGGTCACCCTGGTCGACGCGGCGGGCAACGTGGTCGGGACGGCCACCACCGGCACGGACGGGGCCTACGCCTTCACCGATCTGAACGGCGGCGACTACACGGTCATCGCGTCGGGCTACCCGCCGGTCGCGACCGCCCTCACGGTGAACGGCCGCGGAGTCGACGACCACGACATCGAACTGGCCCATCCGGGCGAGTAGTCCGGTACTCCGGCCCGTGGCGGACGGCGTGCGCGCTCTGAGCGGAGGTGCGCGCCCGGCGCCACGGGCCGGTCGCTTCACGACCAGCTTTACGAGCAGTTGCACCGCAGGCAGAAACGGGAGTCAAGATGGGCCTGACCGCGAAGATCCGTACGCGGGACGGATGGGCCGTGTCGCACGCGGTCGTCACGGTGACCGACATGACCGGCACACAGGTGCTGCGCGCGGAGGCGGACGCGGAGGGGGCCGTACGGGATGCCACCGCGCTCGCCCCGGGCGCGTACACCGTCATCGTCACGGCCGTCGGGTACGCACCCGTGGCCTCCAGCGCGCTGGTCACGGCGAGCGGACGAGCCGAGCTGGGCGCGGTGACCCTGGCCCGGCAGGGCGGCACCGAGCTGCCGCCGCCCGGGCCGTGGACCATCGACCCGGCGCACTCCTCGGTGGGCGCGGTCGCCCAGCACCTGGGGATCTCCAGTGTGCACGGGCGGTTCACGGAGTTCGCCGGGCGCGTCGAGATCGCCCCGGACGAGGTGGAGAAGTCGCGGGTGGAGGCGGTGATCCGCGCCGCCTCGATCGACACGGGCAACGGTATGCGCGACGACCATCTGCGCTCGCCGGACTTCCTGGACGTCGAGAGGCACCCGGAGATCACGTACCGGTCCACCGGCCTTACGGCGGCGGGCGCGGACCGCTGGACCGTGCACGGGGAGCTGACCCTGCACGGGGTCGTACGGCCGGTGGACCTGGACCTGGCGTACCTCGGCACGGGCGCGGACCCGTGGGGCGGGACGCGGGCCGCCTTCCGGGCGACGACGGAACTCCGCCGCGAGGACTTCGCCATGAACTACAACCAGGTGCTCCAGGCGGGTATCGCCGCGATCGGCACGACGCTGAAGGTCGAGCTGGACATCCAGGCGGTGCAGGGGGAGTCGCTGCCGCAGGCGTAAAGACCATGGAATCGTTCTGTGGGCAGCCGTACGCCCAGCAGGGACAGGCCGAGCAGCGCTCCGGCGCCTAGGCTGGCGCCATGGCACCGAACATCGCGACCAACACCCGCGTCTCCCTCGACGAACTGCTGGACTTCGTACGCCCCCGCCACCGCGCGATCCTGCTGACGCGCAGGGCCGACGGCGGCCCGCAGGCCTCACCGCTGACCTGCGGCGTCGACGACTCGGGGCGGATCGTGGTCTCCACCTACCCCGAGCGGGCCAAGACCCGCAACGCCAAGCGGGACGAGCGGGTCAGCCTCGTCGTGCTGAGCGACGACTGGAACGGCCCGTGGGTCCAGGTGGACGGCACGGCCGAGGTCATCGACTCGCCGGAATCCGTGGAGCCGCTGGTGGAGTACTACCGGAACATCGCGGGTGAGCACCCGGACTGGGACGAGTACCGGGAGGCCATGGTCAAGCAGGGCAAGTCGATCATCCGGGTCACACCGGAGACGTGGGGACCGGTGGCCACCGGCGGCTTCCCGGCACGGCTGGCGTCCGGGGAGTAGCGCGTCAGCCGCGGGCCACCATCGCCTCGATGCCCGCGACCAGCAGGTCAAGGGCGAAGTCGAAGTCCCGCTCCCACATCTCGTGCACGGTGTCGCCGCCGCGGGCCGCCATGATGTCCTCGGACTCCTTGACGACCTCGGCGGCCTGCGGGTCCTGCGTCACCGCGCTCAAGGCGTGCTTGAAGTACTCGTCCGCGGTCATGCCGAAGTCGGCGCTGCGGGCGTTGAAGTGGCCCTCGATCGTCCCGAAGCCGTACACGAACTGGAAGACGGAGGAGATGGCCGCCGCCAGGCCGTGCGTGGGCAGTCCGGTACGGCGGATGACGCGTTGCACGACGCGGGCGAAGGCCAGGTTGTTCGGGCCGATGTTGAGGAAGGTGCCGGCCAGCGGCGACAGCCAGGGGTGGCGGACCAGCAGCGAGCGGTACTCCCTGGCGAGCGCGCGCAGCTGGTCGCGCCAGTCCTCGCCGGTGTCCGGCTCCGGCAGGCGGATCTCGCCGAAGGCCGCGTCCAGGGCGAGTTCGAGGAGGTCGTCCTTGGTGTCGACGTACCAGTAGACGGACATCGCGGTGACGTTCAGCTCGGCAGCCAGCCGGCGCATGGAGAACCTCGCCAGCCCCTCCGCGTCGAGCAGGCGGACGGTGACCTCGGTGATCCGCTCCCGGTCGAGCCCCGACGGCTGCCCGCCGCGACCGCCCCGTCGGACCTTGCCCTCCAGCCACACACTGGTCCGCGCCGCCCGCTCGGCTGCCCTCACCATTGGCGCACCTTCCCCTTGCGTTCACTGATCACGATGCCATGTGGCAGTCGCCCTCACGGGGCGTGGGGCTCCGGGCCACCCGAGCTCCTGGGCGACCACCACCTCCGAGTCTGCCCGCTCAGCCCTGCGCAGCAACGCCGCCGCGACACCCCACCGAGCAGCACAGCCACAGCTCCCACCGACTGCCCCGCCTTCAACCCGCCCCGGGGCCGGCCATGAGTGGCCGTAGACATGCCATACACCGCACAGCTGGTCGCTGTGCGGTGTAGGGCACTTTCGCCGCCGACTGCCAACTGGCAACCGCCGACTGCTAGCTGCTCGCCTTCTGCGTCAGGTCGTAGAAGGTCGACGAACCGACCGTCACCTTCTTGAAGTTCTTCTCCACCCATGAGGTGATCTGCGAGGACGTACCGCTGCTGCTGCCGCCCATGCCGCCGCCGCCCGTGCCGGACGAGATGAAGTAGTGGATCCTGCCGTCCGCCACGTACTGCTTGAACTGCGCGAGGGTCGGTGACGGGTCGGTGCCGTTGAAGCCGCCGATGGCCATCACCGGGTCGCCGGTGGAGAGCTGGTAACTCGCCGCGTTCTGCGCGCCGATGGCCGCTGCGACCCAGGTGTACCTGGACGAGTCCGTCTCCAGCAGCTTCTTGGCCTCGGAGCTGACGTTCGCGCCGTTCAGCAGGCCGCCGACGCCACCGCCGCCCGTCCGGCCGCCGGGCACACCGCCCTGCTGGTTCCGGGTGCTGCCGTTGCCGTTCTGCTGGTTCTGGCCCGGCATGCCGCCGCCCGGGAAGCCGTTGCCGTTCCGGGTGCTGCCGTTGCCGTTCTGCTGGTTCTGCTGTCCTGGCATGCCACCGCCGCCGAAGCCGCCCCGCATGCCACCGCCGCCGGGGCCGCCCCGGCCGCCGCCCATCATGCTCGCGCCGGCCGGACCGGCCGTGACGATGGAACCGGTGTGCGCGCTGTTCACGGTGGACAGCGTGTACGCGGTCGGGCCGGCCAGGGAGGCCAGGAGGCCGACGGCGGCCGCCCCGAGGGCGAGCTGCCGGCTGATCCGGCCCGCGAAGATCAGACCGAGCGCGGCGGCCAGACCGCCGACCAGGACCAGGTACTTCAGCCAGGGCAGATAGTCCGAGGTCCGGTTGAGGAGGATGTAGCCCCAGGCGGCGCTCGCCACGACCGCGCCCGCGAGGCTGAGGGACCCCCAGGTCTCGCGCCGCTTCTCCCACAGGAGCGCGGAGCCCATGCCGACCACGGCGGCGAGGTAGGGGGCGAGGGCCACCGTGTAGTACTGGTGGAAGATGCCCGCCATGTAGCTGAAGACGACCATGGTGAGGAGCAGCGAGCCGCCCCAGACCAGGAACGAACCGCGGGTCACGGACGTCCGCCGGGACGTGCGTGTCGCCACCAGGCCCGCGACGAGGAGGATCAGCGCGGCCGGCAGCAGCCAGGAGATCTGGCTGCCGACCTCGGAGCTGAACATCCGGTTCCAGCCGGTCGCGCCCCACATGCCGGTGCCGCCGCCGCCACCGCCGCCGCCGACGCTGCCGGTCTCGTTGCCGCTCAGACGCCCGAAGCCGTTGTAGCCGAAGGTCAGCGAAAGGAAGCTGTTGTCCTGCGAACCGCCTATGTACGGGCGGGAGGAGGCGGGCCACAGCTCGACGATCGCGACCCACCAGCCGCCGGCCACGACCAGCGCGGCGGTCGCCGCGGCCAGCTGCCCGAGACGCTTCCTCAGCGACACCGGCGCGCAGACCGCGTAGACGATCGCGAGGGCCGGCAGGATCAGGAAGGCCTGCAGGGTCTTGCCGAGGAACGCGAATCCGATCGCGGCACCCGCCCACACCAGCCACTTCGTACGGCCGTCCTCCAGGGCGCGGACCACGAGGTAGCAGGCGGCCGACATCAGCAACGCCAGCATGGCGTCCGGGTTGTTGAACCGGAACATCAGCGCCGCGACGGGAGTGAGCGCGAGGACCGCGCCCGCGATCAGTCCGGCCGCTGGACTGAACCGGCGGCGCACGGACGCGTACACGACGGCGACCGTCGCCATGCCCATGAGGACCTCGGGGACGAGGATCGCCCACGAGTTGAGGCCGAAGATCCGCACCGACAGCTCCATCGGCCACAGGGAGGCCGGGGGCTTGTCGACGGTGATGGCGTTGCCCGCGTCCAGTGAGCCGAAGAAGAACGCCTTCCAGGACTTGCTGCCTGCCTGGACGGCCGCCGAGTAGAAGGAGTTGGCGTAGCCGGAGGCGCTCAGGTTGTAGAGGTAGAGCAGGCCGGTGGCGAGCAACAGGCCGAGGAAGGCCGGGCGTACCCAGCGGGGGTCCTCGGGGCGGCCGCGCCGGAGTCCGCGGACGAACGGCTGCTCGGGTTCGCCGGATCCGGGGGCCGGGGTGGCCGGCGGGGCAACGGGCTCCCGTACGTCCGTGGTCGCCGTCGGTGGCGGGCCCCACGCGGAGGGACCCGGCTGAGCCGTCTGGTCGTAGTGGGTGGTCATCGTCAGTCCCTCGGATCGGTGTCGGCCGGGCGCATCGGCTGCAGATGCATGGTGGCGTCCTCCCAGCGCTGGTCCGCGACCTCACCGGCGCGGAACTGGGTGGTCCGGTACGGGTTCGGATGCGCGACCGGACGCTGCGGGAGCGGTTGGTACGGCTGCTGGTGACGGGCGTACTGGGGGGCCGTGGTGTGCGTCGGCGAGGTCGGGCCGGGTTCCGGTGCGTGCGAGGCCACCACGGTGGACGGCTCGCTGTCCCGCCGGTCGGAGAACACCCACGCGCGGAAGAGCAGGAAGCGCAGCACGGTCGCCGCGAGGTTGGCGGCGACGAGGACGGCCAGTTCGGTGGAGTGCGCCGGGTCGGACGTCGCCGCGTTCAGGGCGGCGAGCGAACCGCTGGTCAGCGCGAGGCCTATGCCGAAGACGACCAGGCCCTGCGCCTGGTGCCGGACGGCGCCGCCGCTGCCGCGCACCCCGAAGGTGAGGCGCCGGTTGGCCGCCGTATTGGCGACCGCGGAGACCAGCAGGGCCAGCGCGTTGGCGACCTGCGAGCCGCCGAACTGCCGGAAGACGCTGTAGAGGACCAGGTAGAAGAGGGTCGACAGACCGCCGACGACACAGAAGCCGACGAGCTGGCGGGCGAGCCCCTTCGGCACGTCCTGGATCTCGCGGTCGCGCGGATCGTCGCCGAACGGCCGGGTGATCCGGTCCAGCGGCAGCGAGCCGGTGGCCAGGGCCTTGCCCACCCGCCACACGCCCTTGAGGTCCTCGGTCGCCGTCTTCACGATGTGGACGGTGGAGTTCGGGTCGTCGACCCAGTCGACGGGAACTTCGTGGATACGCAGCCCCGCGCGCTCGGCGATGACCAGCAACTCGGTGTCGAAGAACCAGCCGGTGTCCTCGACCAGCGGCAGCAGCACCTGCGCGACATCACGCCGGATCGCCTTGAAGCCGCACTGCGCGTCGGAGAAGCGTGCCTGCAGCGAGCCGCGCAGGATCAGGTTGTACATCCGTGAGATGAACTCCCGCTTGGGACCGCGCACCACCCGGGAGCTGCGGGAGAGCCGCGAGCCGATGGCGAGGTCCGAGTGGCCCGAGATCAGCGGGGCCACCAGCGGGAGCAGGGCGTTGAGGTCGGTGGACAGGTCCACGTCCATGTAGGCGAGGATCGGGGCGTCCGAGGCGGACCACACGGTGCGCAGGGCGCGTCCGCGGCCCTTCTGCTCCAGCCGGAAGTGGGAGACCTCGGGGATCTCCGCCTCCAGCCGCGCCGCCACCAGCGGAGTGGCGTCGGTGGACGCGTTGTCCGCGACCGTGATCCGGAACGCGTACGGGAAGGTGCGCCTGAGGTGGTCGTGCAGTCTCAGCACACACGGCTGGAGGTCCTTCTCCTCGTTGTAGACTGGGATCACTACGTCCAGGACAGGCGTACCGGCGTCGCCGGCCGGGAGGTGCTCCCGCGCCGGCAGAGTGCCGGGAGAAGAGTCGGTTCGCATGGAAACGACTCTGGTCAAGTGCCCTGTTGCACCCATGTGCCGGCACTGTGCTGCACCTGTGAGTGCGATTGCCGGTTCGTTTCGGGGGCCGGGTGGGGGAACACCGGGGCGAGCGCCGGCAGATGCACGGTGAAGACCGTACGGCCCGGAACACTGTCCACGGTCACCGCGCCGCCGTGCGCGGTCGCGACGGCCTGCACGATGGCAAGCCCGAGGCCCGTGGAGCCGGAGGCACGGGAGCGCGAGGAGTCACCCCGCGCGAACCGCTCGAAGACGTGCGGCAGCAGCTCCGCCGGGATCCCCTGCCCGTTGTCCTCGACGTCCACGCACATCCACGGACCGCGCCGCTGGATGCGTGCGGTGATGGTCGTGCCGGGGGCGGTGTGCTTACGGGCGTTGCCCAGCAGGTTGACCAGCACCTGCTGGATGCGTGCCGCGTCCGCGGACACGAGGGCCGGTTCGTCGGGCAGATCGAGCCGCCAGATGTGGTCCATGCCGGCCGCGCGGGAGTCGCTGACCGTGTCGACGACCAGAGGGATGAGGTCGGTCTGCTCGAACTGGAGCGGACGGCCCGCGTCCAGACGGGCCAGGAGAAGAAGGTCTTCGACAAGCAGCGTCATCCGTCCCGCCTCGGACTCGATACGGCCGAGGGCGTGCCGGGTGTCGGGGCCGATCTGCTCTCTGCCGCGTCTGGTCAGCTCGGCGTACCCGCGAATGGAGGCCAGGGGAGTGCGCAGTTCATGGCTGGCGTCGGCGACGAACTGCCGTACCCGCATCTCGCTCTGCTGCCGCGAGTGCAGCGCACCGTGGACATGGTCCAGCATCCGGTTGAGCGCGGCCCCGACCTGCCCGACCTCGGTGTGCGGGTCGGTCTCGGACTCCGGGACACGCTCGGAGAGGTTCACCTCGCCGGTGTGGAGGGGGAGTTCGGAGACCCGGGTGGCGGTGGCGGCGACACGGCGCAGGGGGCGGGTGGCCACGCCTACGAGGACGTAGCCGGCGATGACGGCTGCGCCGAGGCCGGCGGCGGTGACGCTCACCTCGACGAGGATGAGGGTGTTGATGGTGTTGTCGGTGTCCTTGGTGGGGATGCCGACGTAGTAGCCGCTCCTGTACTCGACCTGGTATGTGCCCAGCCCCGGAAGGTCCACGGTGTGCGGATTGCCGTCCTGGGAGACCTGGCCGAGGGCGGTCATCTGGGCGTCGCTGAGGTCCTTGGCGCTCATCTCGAAGTTGGACGAGGACTTCTTGCCGATCTTGCCATCGGTGACGGAGCTGTTGATGACCTTGGCCGCGAGGGTGCCGGGGGGCTGCGGTCCGTGCTTGACGAACTCGCTGAGATCGATCGTCTTGCGGAGCTGGCTCTGCTGATTGTCCTGGCCAGGCGCGCCACCGGCCTTGCCCACACCGGGAGGCCCAAAGTCGCCCGACACACGCGTCACGGCCTCACCCAGCTGCCTGTTCAACTGGTCGTACAGATGCTGCCTGAGCGCCAACGTCGTCACCGTACCGATCACCGCACACACCACGGCGATCAGCACCACGGAAGCGACGACGAGCCGCGCCCGCAGGGTGCGCGGCTGTCCCGCTCGTCGCCTCTGCGTACGCGGTCGTCGTCGTCCGCTCATGAGGCGGCAGGCTTGATCAGATAACCGGCTCCCCGCCGGGTGTGGATCATCGGCTCACGACCGGCGTCGATCTTCCGCCGCAGATACGAGATGTAGAGCTCGACCACATTGGCCTGCCCACCGAAGTCGTACGACCACACCCGGTCGAGTATCTGCGCCTTGCTGAGCACGCGCCGCGGGTTGCGCATCAGAAAGCGCAGCAGCTCGAACTCGGTGGCCGTGAGGTGGATGCCCTCCCCGGCACGGCTGACCTCGTGACTGTCCTCGTCCAGGGTCAGATCACCGACGACCAGCACGGAGTCCGAACGCCGGTCGGCCGCACCGGAGCGCCGGATCAGCCCGCGCAGCCGTGCCACGACCTCTTCCAGGCTGAACGGCTTGGTGACGTAGTCGTCGCCACCGGCGGTGAGACCGGCGATCCGGTCCTCGACCGCGTCCTTCGCGGTCAGGAACAGGACGGGCACGTCGGGCAGCTCACGGCGCAGCCGCCCGAGCACCGTCAGCCCGTCCATGTCCGGCAGCATCATGTCGAGAACGACGGCGTCGGGCCGGAACTCCCGCGCGGTCTGGAGGGCACCCGTGCCGTCCCCCGCACTCCTGATCTGCCATCCCTCGTAACGAAGGGCCATGGACAGCAGCTCGGTGATCGACATCTCGTCGTCCACCACAAGCACTCGGACGGGGCTCCCGTCCGGCCTCAGCAGTTCGGTGCGCCCCTGGGGCGAGGTCGTGGTCATGGTGGCCACACTGTCGGGATCCTCTGAGAGCACCCTTTCGACACCCTGTGATTTCCCTGAGAAACACACAGGCGTCTCTCAGGCAGCCCCTGGGAGGTTCCTGCCCTGCGGCACCTGCCTGTGGGCTCAGAGCCCGAACAACCGCGCCCCGTTGTCATGGCAGACGGCCCGCAGCCACTCGTCACCCAGCCCCAGCTGCTCCAGCGCATGCAGCTGATGCACGTACGGATACGGGATGTTGGGAAAGTCGCTGCCCAGCAGCACCCGGTCGCCGAGGTCGCCGAGCCGGGGCAGCGCCCGCCGCGGGAACGGCGCGAGCCGCTCGCTGAAGTCCGTGAACGCCATCGTCGTGTCCAGCCGCACCTCCCGGTAGCGCTCGGCAAGGTCGAGGAAGTCCTCGTACTCCGGCATCCCCATGTGCGCGACGACCAGCCGCAGCCGGGGATGCCGGGCCAGCACCCGCCCGACCGGCTCCGGCCCGGTGTGCTTGCCGGGCGCGGGACCCGATCCGCAGTGCATCACCACCGGTACCCCCGCCTCGGCCAGCAACCCCCAAGCGGGGTCGAGGAGTTCACTCGCCGGGTCGTACGCCCCCACCTGCACATGCGCCTTGAAGACCCGCGCCCCGGCATCGAGGGCTTCCTGGACGTAGGCCGCAACGCCCGGCTCCGGAAAGAGGGTTGAGGTGTGCAGACAGTCCGGAGTGCGGCCGGCGAAGTCCGCGGCCCAGCTGTTGAGCCACTGCGCCATGCCCGGCTTGTGCGGGTAGAGCATGGCGGTGAAGCGGCGCACGCCGAACTCCCTGATCAGCGCGACCCGTTCCGCTTCCTCCTGGCGGTAGGTGATGGGCCATTCGACGCCGCCGGTCAGCGGACCCAGTGAGTCGAAGTAGCCCCAGACCTTGCGCAGCACCCGCTCGGGCATGAAGTGGGTGTGCACGTCGACCAGCCCGGGCAGCCCGAGCCGCTGCCAGAACCGCCGCACATCCTCGGCCTCCACGGGCTGATCGCTCATGTCGTCCACGATCGACCGGAGAGGGACGGGGTGTCCATAGCGCCCGGGGTGAACCGACGAGCCGAATCCGTGTCCCGGCGGTTGGGGAATCGGGAGCAGGAACGCGGGTATTCACGCTCGCCCGAGACATGGCGGGGCGATTTCGCGGGGGCTCACACGATTGGCCGCGCCCGAGATGAAACCTGCCGCAGGAGTAGGCAGAGTGATGGACGAGGGGGCAAAAAACACACCAAACACGCCTGGAGATATCCATGTCACGAATACTCGCGATCGGCGCCGCCCTTGGCTTCGCTCTCGCAGCCACGGCCGGATCCGCGATGGCCGCTCCGTCCGCCCTTCACACCGCCACGAAGACCACAACGGTCCAGTCCAGTCAGATCGCCTACCACGGCGGGGACGATGGCGACTGCGACGGCGTCGGCAACCAGTGTGCATGACACCTATCCCCGCGTGAGATAGGGACAGGCAGAGGAGGAGGGCTTTATGCCCGTCATTTCCTCCTCTGCCTCCTAACGCGCAACACTCACACCCTGCTACAGCCGGAGTAGCCCAGACGTTTGGTCGGGTTTGCTAATTCACTGCTCATCTTGATTGTTGAAACGTTGGTTGCCGCTCGTGGCACGCCTGCCCGTCCGGGTTCGACCGACAACTCAGAACAAACCGTCCTGCGCGTCGGCCCGACGCTTGAACTCCTGTATCGGAAAGGTGAGTTCGCCCTCTCCTACAGGTCCCTCGACGGGAAGCAACTCCCACCCCCGCATCAACCGCGTATCCAGCACGACGACGCCACGCCCGGCCACCAGATGCAGATCCGGCCCGGCCGCCGCAACCAACCGCCCGCTCACCACCCCGCCCGCGACCAGCTCGGTCACCTCGCCCACGGCGGCCGGCAGATCGGCGAGCCCGAACACCTCGGCGTGATCGACCGGTCGGCAGGGCTCACGGGCGAGTGACTCCGGCCAGCCGTCGAGTGCGAGCGCCCGCCCGTGCAACTCCTCGACCTCTGCCGCCCGCTCCGCCTCCGCCTCCGGCAACCCGGACCGCACCGCCCGCTTCTCGGCGTACCGAATCCGGTCCGGCACCTGGAGCGCGGCCCGCAGCAACTCCTCGGCGCGCCGCGCCGCCATCAGCGGCCCCACCCCCAGCCAGCTGAAGCACACCGCACCCTGCTCGAGCAGCCGTGCGGAGCCCCGCTCCTCGGCCGTGATCCCGACCTTGACCATGCCGGGCCCGAACCACGCCAGATATACGTGGTACGGCCGCGGGTCGTCCGCGATCGTGTCGGCGGCCACCGAGTGCGCCCGGTCCAGCCGCGCACACTCCTCGCAGCGCGCCCCCGTACTCCGCCCCGGCACGACCGCCCGCACCGGACACGCATGTCCCCGCGCTCCCACACATGTCCGCACACCACCGTCCGCGACCCCGAAGGCCACCCGTTTCCCCCAGGTCAGCGCCGAGCGCCGCCCGCCCTCCCATGCCAGCACGGGACCGCCTGCCGCCCATCGCAGCCCCGAGCACTTCCATGCCTGTGCCATTGCCTTCGAGAGTAGGGGGCGCCACTGACAATGGGTCGCGGCGAGGGACTGCGAGCAGTTCGGCGCCCTGTTGCAGCCGGTTCAGCGCCCTGCTTCAGCGACGGCGGCAGGCTCCGGCTCCCCGCCGCCGGCCGCGACCACCGCGCCGTACGACTCCGCCGTACGACCTGCTCCCCGCCCGCGCCCGGCCAGCCGGCAGCCGACGCACCCGGGATGGCCCTCACGCGCCGCCAGATCCCGCACCCGCCATCCCCACTGCTCCCTGGGCCGCCGCCCCGGCGGCTTGCCCCACCCGGCAAGGTGCAGCGCCCAGGTCACCAGGACGCTCACGACCACGATGCCGAGCCCTCCGGCCAGCGCGATCACCGATGCCGTACACACCCCGAGCCCCAGCGCCACGGCGCCCGCGCTCGCGACCGCGAAACCGGTCCAGCCGGCGACCGTGTGCCCCTCGTCATACTGGTGTGCGCTCATGTACCCGCCTCCCCGAGGACGAACGGGATCCGGACGGCGACCGGACAGCACGCCCGCCAGATCCCTCAGCTCCTAAGAAATTTATCTCATAAACCTCTCACGATCTAAGGGAATCAGGAATCCGGAATGCAAGCCAAACCGCGCCCGACCGCCACCCCGGCCCAGGCGCTGTCGGCAATGGACCACCTCATCGCGACCAGCCTGATCGGCCAGCAGGAGACGGCCCAGCGGATCGGCCTGAACGTCACCGACCTGACGTGCTTCGCCTATGTCATCGAGGCCGGCGAGAACCTCCTCACGGCCGGTGATCTGGCAGCCCGCGCCCACGTCACCACGGGCGCGGTCACCGGGATCCTCAACCGTCTGGAACGCGCCGGTTACGTCACCCGCCGCCCCGACCCGACGGACCGCCGCCGGGTCCGTGTGGCCGCCCTGCCGGACGCGGAGGCCCGCGTCCGCGAGGTCTACGAGCCGTACTACGCCCGCCTGATCGAGCTCTTCGCCGACTACTCCCCCGACGAAATCGCCGTCCTGACGGACTGGTTCACCCGCGCGAGCGCCCTGGCGGCCGGATACCTGGAAGAGCACCGCCGAACGGACTGAGCCGGACCTGCGGCGGGCCGCCCTCCCGCTCCACGCCGAGCTCGCCCGCCCGCACACCACCGAGGCCTTCCGCCGCCCGGCGGCCGCAGCTCGAACTCGTCCATCTGTGTTGGTGTCAGATCGCGACGACCACGAGGGCCCCGGAATCCTTCGGGGCCTCAAATACGTGTGACACCAACGGTATTCGGGCCCGTCGGCGGCCGGGGAAGCGCCGCTCGATTCGCCCGGTTGCGCGTCATTGACCCCGTATGCCAGCTCCGGAGAGCGCGGCGGGACATATCGGATTAGCCTCCCAAATGAGCGCTTAGTGGATCTTAGAGGTGCGCTCATCCGACCCAAGGAGGAGTAATGCGCAAGCTTCAGAAGGCCGCTGTCGCGGCCGCCATCCTCGGCAGCTTCACCCTCATAGCCACCGGCACCGCCACCGCCCAGCCCGCGAACCTCATGCATGAAGGCGGCGGGTGCAGGTCCCACGACCTGAATGTCGACATCCTCGGCCAGGTCGGGCTGCTCAACGGCCTTCTGGGCAATGCGCTCAACGGCGAGGGCAACGCGGGCGGTCAGAACAACCACGTCGGCTCCAGTACCTGCGATTAGGTGGGCCACTGATCGCGTCACACAGCTGACCGACTTGGGTCTCGGCGCCCGGAGCACAGCTCCGGGCGCCGAGCGCTGTCTCCCCCCACGACCGCCGCACTCCCCGGACACAAGAGGCCCCGGATCCCTCCGGGGCTTCTCATCTGTGGGTCAAGTCCCGTACCGCCCTTGGGTGGAAGTCCGCCCTTGGGTGGAAGTTCGCCGACCAGCAGTCGTCTCCCGATCGTGCGCGGCAGTCAGGCGGAGTTCGTGCGGCGGGACCTGGCCCTCAGGAACAGCGCCGCCACGCCGGCGAGGAGCGCGCCGCCCACGGTCCAGGCCGCCGCGCCGAGGCGCGATGTCGCGAAGGAATGCGCGGCCGTCTGTTCATTGGCGCAGGCGCTGCCTCGGGCGGCGCCCGTGACGCGCAGCCGGGCCCACGGCTTGTCGGCCTCGGACAGCCGGGCGTCGTGCCGGTAGACCACGTAGAGGCCGGGCGCCGCGTCGCACTTGAGGGTGGTGGTGGCGGACAGGACCGCCTTGGCGCCACGCAGAACGGGGTGGTCGGCGAAGGCGCGGGAGGTGAGGCTGATGTCCCCGTCCGCTCCCTCGTCGTCGTTGTCGGTGATCGTGATGCGGTGGCCGGCCCGGAAGGTCCGCACGTCCCACTCCGACTGGGGCCAGGTGGTGTCCGGGGCCCAGCGCTCCTCCGGGTCGGGCCGGGGCAACTTCTTCACCTTGTCGCGACAGGCCCGGCGCGCGGCCTCGCCGGCCGGCTCGACGCGCACCCGCGCCCAGCGGAACGGGTGCTCCTCGGGGCCCACGTCTCCGGCGCCGCGCCGCAGCACCGGGTAGGTGCCGGGCTTGGCCTCGCAGGCGATGGTCACGGTGGCGGTCAGCAGCGGATCCATCATGCGCAGCTTGCCTGTTGCGAGGAACACGGACGAGCGCAGGGTGTCGCCGTACACGGCCTCGCCCTGCTTGGCGTCGACCGTCAGCCTGTCACCGGGCCGCACCGATGTGACGCTTCCGTACGTGAGCGACGCCGTGGGCTGCGCGCCCGAGGCCGGCCCGGCCGCCAGGAGGGGCAGCAGGAGCGGGAGCGCCACCCACCCGGCAGCACGGAGTCTGTCCATCGCCTTTGTCTCTCCTTGGGCATCACACGCCGTTCGGCTGACTTCAAGACGGAGAGACACCTCGTTGCGTTCCCGACACAGATGGGTCCCGGCTTCCACGGCGGCGGCAACGACGCCAACGACGACTGGGGGACGTACGCACCGGTCAGCTCACGCTCGTGGCCCCGACCTCCAAACGCCAAGAGCCCCGGATCTCTCCGGGGCTCTTGGTCTGTGTGCACTCGGCAGGATTCGAACCTGCAACCTTCTGATCCGTAGGATCGGGCAGCCTCTTGGGAGGAGGCTCCACCTTCTCCTGAATTGATCGTTGGCGGTGGTGATCGACAGTCTCTGTGTGCCGTCGTTGCCGTCAAGGTTGCCGTCGGGGTCGCGTCTGAACCTATCCGCGTGATCGCGCGGGATGCGCTACTCGCCCCTTGGGGCACCTTGGGCCCCGAGCCGGGACGGTCGCGGACTTCGGATGTGGCCGACGAACGTTGTTGCTACAACGTCCCGCGCGACGCGCCACATCGATGTCAGGTCCCGTTGCTAAGTCTCTTGATCGTGTGTGAGTGCAGGTTAGATGAACCGGATGAGGTCCAGCGGGCGGTGGAAGCTGGCGTAGGACATCTCGCGGAGGTCGGCTGCGATGTTCGTGTGGCCGCCGGCGCGCCTCACCCGGACTTTGAAATCGCCCTGGCTTAACCGCCGGGCGAAACATCCCATTTCAGCGGGACTGCGTTGCACTGTAACGGTCCGATGTAATTCTCCGTGCAGATTCCACCACCAATCATCGCTCTGCGTGAGGAGTGCGAGGAGGCGCCAACGCTAAGCTCAGTTCTTCCTCAAGATCGAGCCTCAAGGTCGCCACGTCCCCTAGTCGCGTGTAAGTTCCCTTGCCAAGGAGAGACCAAGTCGGGGGATCACCAAGACCCTCGTATCTGCTGTTGGCCACGCGCCACGCAATGCAGAGCTCCTTGGCCATAAATTTAAATCGGGGAACTTCTTTGCCTTCCAAGAAGCGTTATTCAAAGACGCTGGCGGCCATTGGCGCCATTGTTGCGGCGACTGCATTGACTGTCAGCCTGGCGCCTGCCGCGAACGCCGCTACGCCCACGGACGCCGAGATCACCGCAGCGCTGAAGCGCTACGGTAACGGAACGTGGACGCAGACCGATGTGAATCTCATCCGCTCCATTCCGGAACTCGCCGCGGCGGTGCCGGACGTTACGCGGCCGGAAGAGGTCACTGTCACCTCAGTGGTGGTTGGTGATGCCGGTCAGGTCATACCCAAGGACGCCGAGCGCAGCGACCCTTCGCAGGTTCAGGAGACACCGGCGGAGACCGAGGTCGACTCAGCCGCACTGCGCGCCTCTGCTGTTCCCTCGGCCGCCACTGCCGGCAGCAAGAAGTGGAGGATGACGCACATCACGCATACCCATCGCAGCCTCACAGGCGCGATCATCTTCAAGTACCACACGTACGCCGAGTTCCAGTACGATGGCTCGAAGGTCTTGAAGTGGGGCGAGCGCTCTGATGACTTCACGGACGAAGACCTAGTGGCCGGGCTCAACATCCAGCCCAAGCTTATCGTGGACACCAAGTCGCGTACGCCCGCAAGCTCCGGTTCATCGAAGATGAAGCGTGAAGTGGAACTCTGCGTCGCCCATTACGGCTGCTACGCCACGTTGCACCCGTGGGCTCAAGTCAAGGTCTACGGAACCGGCAAGACCGCAATCGGCGGAAGCGGCGTTTAAGGGAGAAAGTATATGAAGTCGCTCATCGGGTCATTGATCGCCATCTTCGCCTTCTTCATCTTGATCCTGGCGGTGCTCGGTTCCAGCTTCGGCGGTATCGAGATCATCGCGTGGCTTGCAGCGCTCGTTGCATCCGTGATTTTCACAATTCGACGCCACCGCAAAGGCAAGAGGGATGTCAGCGCCGGAACGTAGCGGCTTCATGCTTCGCGCATGATCTCTCCTGACGCGCCCGGTCAACGCAGGAGTGCCCCCAGACTGCATCATGTCTGGGGGCACTCCTGCGTTGGGAGACCAGTGCCAGGCGACCGTGTCCCTGTTCCGTCCAGCGGCCCCCAAGAAGAGCCCGCCGCAATCTGGTCCACGCCTGGTCGGACCCTCCGGACGGTACAGGCGGCCTGAGCCCCGAATCTGCGATTCCAGGGTGGCGAATGCTGGCGAACGTGGACCTCGGCCTGCACGCCCTCATCCTGCACACGCGGGAGTACGCGAGGCTGTGCGACCGGTACGCGGGCCGCTTCCTGCACCACAACCCGAAGCCGGGCGGCGGGCCCCGCGACCCGGAGAAGGTCATCACCTCGGCGCGTGCAATGAAGGCGGCCGGGTTCATGGTTTTCGATGACCTGTGGATCGTGGACGGCAAAAACCTCGCGCAGTGCGACTCGGACTGCGGCCGTCCCTACGGTCAGGCGTAGCACACGACAGTAGCGATGCGGCCGGCCTCGAATCGTGGTCGGCCGCGTTCGCCTGGAAGGAGAGCAGACGTTGTCCGGGTCATCCCCTGAACTGCCGATCGTGGTGCTGGACGCGTTGATGCCGACGGCTCAGCGCCTGGTGCTCAACCGCCGGGGCTCCATGGTCTGGGAGGTGGAGAGCCATCGGGGCCACTACGCCGTGAAAGTCGGCTATCCGATCGAGGCCACGGCCGACTGGGCTGCCCAGCCCTGGACCGCCCTCGCACCTGCCCGCGAAGGGGCCGTGCTCCATCGCCTCGGCTTCGTCGACTTCGCGTACGGCGAGTGGGAGCAAGGAACCTGGAACTTCCAGCCGTGGCGTGAAGGGCCGGACCTGTACCAGCTGTGGGAGCCGTGCCGTCGGCCTGGCTCGCCCATCGCACCGCACACCAGCGTGGCACTGGGCTGCGTCGAGGCACTGGCCGAACTCCACGCCAAGGGCTGGGCCCACGGTGACCTACAGCCCGCCCACTTCATCATCGGGCCGGAGCAAACCCACCTCATCGACCTCGCCCTTGCCCACGGCGCGCCTGTACCCGAGGGATACGACTTCCCGTTCCGCGGCTGCCTCGTCCACTACGAAGCACCGGAGATCGCCCGGAGCGTGCTCGACACGGGCGAAGCCCAGCCGACGCCGGAAGCCGACGTCTACGCGCTCGGCGCCTCGCTTCTCATCTCCGCCACTGGCTGGCGTGCGATGGAGTATCCGGACGGCGCTCCCCGCTCGGTGCAACGAGAGGCCGTAGCGAACGGGCGGCGACGGCCGGTCAAGGCGCCGGGGGAGTTGGGAGAGCTGATCGACGCGATGCTCAGCCACGCGCCGGAGGACCGACCCACCATCTACGAGGTGGGCAAAGCCCTGAGCTGAATACAAAGCGCCGGTACACCGACGCCGCCCGTACGACTGCACCGACAAACGAAGACCGGACCACCCCTCAGCCTGGACAGCATTCCGGGTGGTCCGGTCGCGGAAGCCCTGATCAGGACCCCGTTGCCGATGGTACCGGGGTAGTTGGCGTGCCCAAATGTGGGTGCGGCTGTAACCCCGGCTCCGTGTTGTCGAGTTAGAGAGGGTTCTGACCTGAACCTCCGAAAGTCAGCCACGGCGGCGGGTGCGCCGACTGAGTACCCGCCACGTGTGCTTCCAGTAACCCCCGCCGGCCTCAGCCACGCCTCTTCCAACGTCACGGTCCGCGCCTCGCCCCGGCCTGGGCGTCGTCCGCGCAGCATGGCAACTGGGCTCAGGCTGCGTCGCCGGGGTCTTGCGGCTTTGAAGCGGCGGGCAGTTGGTTGGCGCGGTCGTGCTTGGTGAGCGTCGGCCTGGTCCTGGTGCTCGGAGTGGTCGGGTTGCTTCCTGGTCTGGTTGTCCGCCTCGGCATGGCTGCGCGCTGAGCGGGTGGGGGCCGCCGGAGCGGTGGCGGAGACAAGGAGCGGCGGCGGCCCTTGGCCGCCAGCGCGCGCGGCCCGCCGTAGGCGGGCCGCCTTGATCCGAGTGACGATGGACATCTACACCTTCGTCCGGCTCGACTCCCAGCGCTCCGCCTTCGATCGCGTCGGCGACGCGTTGAGGGGTGACGGCAACGGTCCGGACGATGACGACGGCGCGGCCGGTGTCCTCGTAGCCGTCTAATCCGCCCCGGAATGCGGTTGCCGTCAAACACTGCCGTCAAGACATAAGCCAGAGGCCCTGTGGATCACTCCACAGGGCCTCTGACGTGCTGTGCACTCGGCAGGATTCGAACCTGCAACCTTCTGATCCGTAGTCAGATGCTCTATCCGTTAAGCTACGAGTGCTTGTTTTGTTTTCCCGCCGGTCCTGGTCCTTTCGGGCCGCTCGCGGCGACAGGAAGAACATTACATGACTGCCGCCGCCATGTGAAATCCGTTTGCCGTACCCCTTGTGACCTGCGGAAACACCTCTACGGGCGGTTCTGGGAACGACGAAGCCCCGGTCGCTCGGACCGGGGCTTCGGTGATCATGCGCGGAGGCGGAGGGATTTGAACCCTCGATGGGCTTGAAGGCCCAAACCGCATTAGCAGTGCGGCGCCATAGACCGGACTAGGCGACGCCTCCAGCACAGCCGCCCGCGCGAGCGCGAGTGGTGCGTGCAGATGATGACACAGTCGAGCGTGCTGTCACCAATCGACTCCCACGGTACTAGGCAGGCAGGCCGCAGAGCAAAGCCCTTCCGGTCCGTGCCGACGTGTCCGTGCCGACCGGGACGGTGGGGCGTTAGTCAGGTCATGTTCGCTCGGATTCTCGTCGTCGCCGCCACCGCGGCCGCCTCCGTCGTGCCCTCGGCCGCCCATGCCGCTGCCGGCCGCCCCGCCCTCGCACCGCCGCCCGTGCAGGACGAGGACCGGGCCGGTGACCACCTCACCGTCACCGTCCGGCACGCGGGCGACGGTACGGACGGGACGTTCGACCTGTACTGCCATCCCGGCGGCGGCGACCATCCCGATGTCGGCGGCGCGTGCGAAGCACTCGATCGGGTCGCCCGCTGGGGCAGGGACACCTTCGCGCCCGTGCCCGAGGGCAGCGTCTGCACCATGCAGTACGGCGGGCCCGCCACCGCGCATGTCACCGGGAGGTGGGCCGGGCGGCCCGTCGACGCTTCGTACGACCGCAGCGACGGATGTCAGATCGGCCGCTGGGACCGGCTCGTGCCGTTGCTGCCCGATCTGCGGCCCCAAGGGCAACCGTAGGGACCCGCACAGGGTTCCTCCCGGGGGGGAAACCCAGGACCGCGTAACGGTCCGGCGAAGGTCTCGCGAAGGCCTGCGCAGGCCAGAGGATGCGGGCACACGTTCTACTTCAACTCGTCGTGCGACCTCCCTCTCATCCGGCGTCGCGAGCGCAACCACTGCCCTTAGACTCCCTCGCGTGACACGTCGCGGGCCGGTTGGCAAGATGGCCCGAGCGGTCGGCAAGGTGCGGTAACAGGGAGGAAGCGTCTCGTGAGCAGCAGGCCATCCCGAGGCGCTGCTCGCCTCGCAGCCATACTCGACGCGCTTCCCGATGCGTTGGTGCTGGTCAACGCCAATGGGACCGTCGTCAACGCGAACACGATCGCGCTTGAGGCCTTTGAAGCGCCGGGTACGGCTCTCGTGGGGCGGGGGCTGCTCGATCTGCTGCCGCAGTTCGACTCCAAGCTCATTCCCGGGTCCATGCGGCGGCCCGATCACATGGACCCCGCCGGGCGGACCAAGCCGACGCGGATGATCGCGCGGCGCACCGACGGGGCCGAGTTCCCCGTCGAGGTCACCAGCGCCAACCTCGAGAACGGACAGCAGGCCTACGACGGTTACGGCTACAGCGGCGACGAGCTGCTGATGCTCGTCGTTCGCGACCTGACCGGGACCGTGGACACCGAGGCCGAGCTGGCGCGTTCGCAGCGGCAGACCGAGATGATCCTGCGGGCCGCGTCCGAGGGTGTGGTGGGGACCGACACGGCCGGGCGGATCGTGCTGGTCAATCCGGCCGCCGCTCAGATACTGGGTTACCGGGCCAGTGATCTCGGCGGCAAGGAGCTGCACTCCCTCGTGCTGCACTCGCGGGCCGACGGTTCCCCCTTCCCGTACGAGGAGTCCGCGCTCGCCGACACCCTGCGCTCCGGGCGGAAGCACCGGGTGCGGGGGCAGGTGCTGTTCTCCAAGGGCGGGGACAAGGTCTCCGTGGACCTGACCACCGCTCCGGTGCGCGACGGTGACCAGCTCGTCGGTGCCGTGATGACCTTCGCCGACCGGCGGCCGTACGACGCGCTCGCCGAGGAGAAGGCCGCCGCCGAGAAGCGGCATGCGGAGGAACTGGAACGGATCGAGGAGGAGCACGCCTCCGAACTCACCGCTCTGCGCCAGAAGCACGTCAGCGAGCTCGAGGAGCTGCAGGAGCAGCACGACGAGGAGCTCGCGGCCGGCGAGGAGCGGTATGCCGCACTCGGTGAGCGCGCGAAGGACCGGTACGAGGCCCTCGCCGCGCGGCACGAGCAGCTGCTGACCCTGCTGGGGCGGTCGCTGCGCGGACCGCTGGACGAGCTGCGGCGCGAGCTGGCCGCCCTCGCCGCCGACGACGCCGGGCAGCTGTGGCCCGAGGCCAACCAGGTGCTCCACCACCTGTCGGCCGGCTATTCGCGGATCACCACCCTCATCGACAACGTCCTCGGCTATCAGCTGCTCGACGCCGGGAGCGAGCAGATCACCCGTACGAAGGTCATGCTCGACGCCGTGGTCGCCGCCGGTGTCGACGGGGCCGTGGAGCTGATCGGGCCCGGGCGGGTGCAGTTCGCCGTGCACGCGCCGCCCATCGAGGCCGAGGTCGACCCGCAGCGCCTGGCGAGCGCCCTCGCCCATCTGGTCGCGGATGTCGCCGGTGTCGACGCGACCGGCAACGCGCCCGTGTCGGCCGGCGGTTACATGGACAACACGGTCGTCGTGGCCGCCGCGCAGCGCGGTGAGGTCGTACGGATCGAGGTGCGCGGGCCGTATGCCGGGGGAGACCCGGTGCACGAGCCGATCGTGCGCGGGATCGTGCGGGCTCATGGCGGTGTGCTGCAGACGCATGAAGTGCCCGGGATGAGCGGCAGCGCGTATGTGCTGGAGGTGCCCATCGGGGGCGGGGCCGGGGCCGTTGCGGCCGAGGCTTCGGGTGCCGGAGCGGACGAGCCCGTCGCCTCCGACCAGACCTCCGCCGGCGGGCGCCGGCGGGCGCGGCGGTCCTCCGTCGACGCGTTCCTGGAGAGCGAGGGGCCCGCGGAGCCCGGTGACCCGGCGGAGGCCGACACGGAGGGCGGTGTGCCCACCGGGCGGCGTCGCAGGCGTGCGGTCGAGGAGTCGGCGGCCGCCGCGGCCTCGGCCGCCGGAGCGCTGGAGGTCTCCGGCGGTACCGGGCGACGGCGCGGGCGGTCGGCCGAGGGTGCCGGTGGCGGTGTCGCCGAGGGTGCCGTCGTCATGGCCGGTGAGCACGGAGCCGGGACCGCGGCCGTGGGTACGGGCCTGGGCGGGACCGTTCCCCCGCAGGGTGTGCCCGCGTCCGGCGGCCGGCGTGCGCGACGGGACGGCGGCGAGCAGCCTGCCCTGCCCGCGGCGCTGCCCGCCGGCCCCGCGTCGGCCGAGCAGCCGGGCCGGGCCGAGCAGGCCGTGGCCGTGCAGAACGCCGAGCCGACCGGGCGCCGTCGCCGTGCCCTGGCCGCCGCGAACGACCGCGCCGCCGCGCAGGAGGCGGCCCCGCGTTCGGTGTTCGCGCTGCCGCCGGCGGAGGCGGACCGGGTCCCCGCACAGGGTGCGCAGGAGCAGGCGGCGGTGCCCGGGCAGGCATCCGTACCTGTGCAGGGGCAGCCGCAGATCGCGGTTCCCGATCAGCCGCAGGTTCCCGGACAGCCGCAGGTCCCCGCACAGGGCGGCCCGGATGCTCCCGGTGACGGCCCGGTCGACGACGGCCGTCACGATGCCGTGCCGCACGACCAGTCCGGCGACCACACTCCGCCGCAGCCGCACCCCACGAGCGCGCCGACGGGCCGCCGTCGCCGTGCCGGGGCGCAGCCCGGGGCGCAGGAAGCCGGACAGACCCCGGGGCAGGGGGTGCCGGTGCAGCAGGCCGCGCCCGTTCCCGCTCAGGCGGCCGCCGTGCCGAACGGCACCGGCCAGGCCGCACCGGCCGCCGCCGCTCAGCCGCTTCCCGCGGCGCCCGTGGAGGCGGCGCCCGGTCCGTCCACCCCGGCTCCCGGCACCCCGCTCCCTGCGGAGGCCCCCGCGGTACCGGCACACCCCGCCCGGCCGCTCCCCGCCGAAGCGGCCGCCGCGCCCGCCGCCCCCGTCGACCCGAACTCCACGCAGGGCCAGGCGATCAGCGTGCGGACCCTGGGCCAGGGGGTGCCGTTCACACGGCAGGCCGCGCAGGTGCAGCAGCCGTCGGCCACGCCCGCGCCGCACAACCCGAGCGGTTCCGGGCGGCGTCGCAAGCTGGGTACGCGGACCGAGCCCGCCGCCGCGGCCCCGGAGCAGGCGGCCCGTCCGCATCCGGCGGCCGAGCAGACGCCCGTGGCGGCGCAGCCCCAGCCGTCCCTGGCCGGGCAGTCGCGGCTGGCGCAGGTGACCGAGGGCACCGGGCGGTCGTACGCCATAGGGGCGCCGGACGAGAACGCCGCCGAGGGGCCGGAGCCGCTGGACGGTCCCGGTGGCGCGGTGGAGATCGCGGACACCCCGCGTCCGGTGCCGATGGACGACGAGCTGCCGCCGGAGCCGCTCGACAATCCGCGGCGGCTGCTGGTGTGGCCCGCGCCGGACGTGACGACCCAGCAGGCGCTGAGCGACCGGGGCTACCGGCCCGTGATCGTGCAGTCGCGCGAGGAGGTCGACGCGCAGATCGCCGCCTTCCCGGCCGCGCTGTTCGTGGACCCGCTGACCGGGCCGATCACCCGGACCGCGCTGCAGTCGCTGCGGCAGGCGGCGGTGGCGTCCGAGGTGCCGATCATGGTGACCGCCGGGCTCGGGCAGGCGACGCGCGAGGCGGCGTACGGCGCCGACCCCGCCGTACTCCTGAAGGCGCTCGCGCCGCGGGACAGCGAGCAGCATCCGCCGCGGGTGCTGCTGATCGAGGAGCATGCGGAGATCGCGCTGGCGCTGACCGCGACGCTGGAGCGGCGCGGGATGCAGGTGGCGCGGGCCGCGAGCGATGCGGACGCGGTGACACTGGCGGGGCAGCTCAGGCCCAACCTGGTGGTGATGGACCTGATGCAGGTGCACCGCCGGCAGGCCGGGATCATCGACTGGCTGCGGGCGAACGGCCAGCTCAACCGCACCCCGCTGGTCGTCTACACCGCCGCCGTCGACCAGGCCGACCTGCCGCGGCTGGCCTCCGGCGAGACCGTCCTGTTCCTGGCCGAGCGGTCCACGAGCAGCGAGGTGCAGAGCCGGATCGTCGATCTGCTGTCGCGGATCGGGACCAACTGACGGCCGGCCCCCGGCGAACGCCGGGGGCCGGCCGCCCGGTCGTGGCGGAACGTCAGTCGAGCCTGGTGATGTCCAGGTCGCCCTCGGCGTAGTGCTTCCTCAGCACCTTCTTGTCGAATTTCCCGACGCTCGTCTTCGGCACCGCCTCGACGACCGCCCAGCGCTCCGGGAGCTGCCACTTGGCGACGTGCCCCTCGTCGGCGAGAAACGTGCGCAGGGTCTCGAAGTCGGCGGTGGCGCCCTCCTTCAGGACGACGGTGGCCAGGGGGCGTTCGCCCCACTTCTCGTCGGGGACGGCGACCACGGCTGCCTCGGCGACGTCCGGGTGGGACATCAGGGCGTTCTCGAGCTCGACGGAGGAGATCCACTCGCCACCGGACTTGATGACGTCCTTGGCGCGGTCGGTGAGGGTGAGGAAGCCCTCGGGGGAGATCGTCCCGACGTCCCCCGTCTTCAGCCAGCCGTCCTCGCTGAACTTGTCGGCCGGGCGCAGTGGTTCGGCGTCGGGGCCGTTGTAGTAGGCGCCCGCGATCCAGTTGCCGCGGACCTCCAGCTCGCCCGCGGACTCGCCGTCCCAGGGCAGGCGCTCGCCGCCGGGGCCGGTGAGGCGGGCCTCGACGCCGGCCGGGAAACGGCCCTGGGTCAGGCGGTACGCGAACTCCTCCTCGGTGCCGACCGCATGGGCCGGGGGCCGGGCGATCGTGCCGAGCGGGGAGGTCTCGGTCATGCCCCAGGCGTGACAGACCCGCATGCCCAGCTTGTCGAAGGCCTCCATGAGGGAGGGCGGACAGGCCGAACCGCCGATGGTCACCTGGGTCAGGGAGGAGACGTCGCGCGGCTTGGCGGTCAGCTCGGCGAGCAGGCCCTGCCAGATGGTGGGGACGGCCGCCGCATGGGTCGGGCGCTCGGACTCGATCATCTCGGCGAGCGGCGCCGGTTGCAGGAAGCGGTCCGGCATCAGCATGTTGACGCCGGTCATGAAGGTGGCGTGCGGCAGGCCCCAGGCGTTGACGTGGAACTGGGGGACCACGACGAGCGAGGTGTCCTGGTCGGTCAGGCCCATGGACTGGGCCATGTTGACCTGCATGGAGTGCAGATAGATCGAACGGTGGCTGTAGACCACGCCCTTGGGGTCGCCCGTGGTGCCGGAGGTGTAGCACATGGCGGCGGCCTGGCGTTCGTCCAGCTCCGGCCAGTCGTAGGTGGCCGGCTTGTCCGCGATCAGGTCCTCGTACTCGTGGACCTGGGGACGGGCGCCCTCCAGGAGGGAGCGATCGCCGGGGCCGGTGACGACGACGTGCTCGATCGTGGGCAGCTTCGGCAGCAGGGGCGCGAGCAGCGGGAGCAGTGAGCCGTTGACGACGACGACCTTGTCGGCGGCGTGGTTGACGATCCACACCAGTTGCTCGGCCGGCAGCCGCAGGTTGAGGGTGTGCAGCACCGCGCCCATGGCGGGAATCGCGAAGTAGGCCTCGACATGCTCGGCGTTGTTCCACATCAGCGTTCCCACCACGCTGCCCTCGGTCACTCCGAGGTCGTCGCGCAGGGCGTGGGCCAGCCGGGCTGCGCGGTCGCCGATCTCGGCGAAGCTGCGGCGTCGGGGTTCTGCCTCGCCGCTCCACGTGGTCACTGTCGACCGTCCGTGGATGGTGCGGCCGTGTTCCAGAAGCCGTGAGATCAGAAGCGGTACGTCTTGCATGGTGCCGTACACCGGAGCCTCCCGGAGCGTTGGGGTGTCCGGCGATTCTGGACACATACCGCGCGGTATGGCTACCCCCTGGTAGGCCGTTCTGGTCGGGGCCGGGGGGCCGGCCCCGGGACGTTTGACATGGAGCGCGCTCCAACACCTAGCGTTCTGGGCGGATGAGTCCGACCAGCTCAGGAGGCAGCAGCATGAACGACGTCCCCACGCGGTATCTGGGCGAACTGGAGGTTTCTGCGCAGGGCCTGGGCTGCATGGGCATGAGTCATGCCTACGGCGCCACGGACGACGCACAGTCGATCGCGACGCTGCACCGCGCCCTCGACCTCGGGGTGACCCTCCTGGACACCGCCGACTTCTACGGCTCCGGGCACAACGAGGAGCTGATCGGGCGGGCCATCGCCGGGCGCCGTGACGAGGTGGTGCTGGCCACGAAGTTCGGTTTCGCCAACCGTCTCGGCGAACCCACCCGGGTGCGCGGCGACGCCGCCTATGTGCGGCAGGCGTGCGAGGCCTCGCTGCGCCGGCTCGGCGTCGACCACATCGACCTGTACTACCTGCACCGGGTCGATCCGCAGGTCCCGATCGAGGAGACCGTCGGCGCCCTGGCCGAGCTGGTGCAGGCCGGCAAGGTCCGCTACCTCGGTCTGTCCGAGGCCGGGGCGCAGACCATCCGGCGCGCGCACGCGGTGCACCCGATCACGGCGCTGGAGAGCGAGTGGTCGCTGTGGACCCGTGACCTGGAGGCGGAGATCGCTCCGGTCTGCCGCGAACTCGGCATCGGCCTGGTCCCCTTCTCCCCGCTCGGGCGCGGCCTGCTGACCGGCCAGTACCGCTCGACCGAGGAGATGGCGGACAACGACATGCGGCGCAGCCAGCCGCGTTTCGCCGACGGCAACCTCGAACGGAACCTGGCGACCGTGGCCAAGCTGGACGAGCTGGCTGCCGCGAAGGGGATCACCGCCGGCCAGCTCGCCCTGGCCTGGGTGCAGCACCAGGGCGACGACGTGGTGCCGATCCCGGGCACCCGGCGGCAGCGGTACCTGGAGGAGAACCTCGCGGCCCTCGACGTCGAGCTGTCCCCCGAGGACCTCGCCGCCATCGAGGCCACCGCCTCGCCGGAGCAGATCGCGGGCGCCCGCTACGACGAGACCAGCCTCACCTTCGTCAACCGCTGAGCCTTCCCCGCCGCCACCTCGTGTACGACCGGTGCGGGCCGCCACCACGATGGCCGTGGCCGGCCGTCCCGGAATCCGGTCGTACACGGGGAGTCTCCGCGCCCCGCGGTCACTTCGTCCTGGTGTCGCGGGCGGTCGCCAGCAGCATCGCGGCGAGGGCGAAGAGGCCCGCCGCGAGCATCGTGGGCCGAGGCCCGGACGCGTCGACGATCAGGCCGCCGACCAGCGAGCCCACGCCGATGGCCCCGTTGAAGGCGGCCACGTACAACGACGAGGCGGCCTCGCTCTCCTCGGGGACGGCACGCAGCACCCAGGTCTGCAGCGCGACCGGCAGCGCCGCGTAGAGCACGCCCCAGCACACCAGCATCGTCACGGCCAGCGGAACCCCCGCTCCGCCCGCGTACATCACCGCCATGACGACGGCCAGCAGCCCGATGCTGCCGATCAGGCTCGCGCGCAGCGCCCGGCCGACCACCGCGCCCGCCGCGAAGTTCCCGACCAGCCCGGCCGCCCCGAAGACCAGCAGCAACACGCCGACCAGGGACGGCCGTACGCCGGTGACCTGCTCCAGATACGGGGTCACATAGGTGAAGGCGAGGAAGTGGCCGCTCATGATCAGCGCGGTCACGCCGATCGCGACGCGCAGCGCGCGGTGCCGCAGCACCTGGAGCAGCACGGTGAGATCGCCGCTGCCCCGGGCGGGCACCGCGGGCATGAACAGCAGGGCCGCCGCCAGGACCAGGACGCCCAGCAGCCCGACGCACAGAAAGGCGACATGCCATCCGGCGGACTGGCCGACGGCCGTGCCGAGCGGGGTGCCCGCGACGGAGGCCAGGGAGATGCCGCCGAGCACGACCGAGGTCGCGCGGACGGCGTGCCGCTCGGGCACCAGCCGTACCGCGATCGACACGGCGATGGACCAGAACACCCCGTGGGCCAGGGCCACGATGATGCGTGCGGCCAGCAGCAGCGGATAACCGGAGGCGACGGCGGCCAGCAGGTTGCCGCCGACGTAGAAGACCATCAGGACGACCAGCAGCCATTTGCGGTCCATTCGCCCGGTCAACGCGGTCAGCGGTGCGGAGGTCGCCGCCGCCACCGCCGCGAACCCCGTCACCAGGAAGCCCGCCGTGCCCACCGACACCGACGTGCCGTCGGCGATGGACGGCAGCAACCCGATGGGCAGGGTCTCCGTGGTGACGAAGGAGAAGACGCCCAGGGCCAGTCCGGCGACGGCCAGCCAGCCGCGCAGCGACGAGCGCTCCCGCGCGGCCGGGGGCGCGCCGGCCGGTGCGCTCACGGGGATTTCGGTTTCCGAGTCCATCCTTGCTCCCGCGTGGATTTTCCGGCACTGAATTGTCCGGCATCGAACAGCTGATTTCCTGCCGGTGCTTCTTCCGGCGACGGATCACTATGCAGCAATGACATGCAGGTGAATCATCGTGTGCGCGCGACGTGCGGGGGAAGGGTCTTCCGGTCGTGGTGTCGGGACCACCACCCACCGGATTCTGCCTGGTAGTCGGGGTGGTGGTGCTGGGAGTAACCGGATGGATCCGCCCCGGTAATTCAATTTATCGTCGGGTAGCTTCCAGGTATTCGGCCACGAAAACTCGCCGCACCGCACAGCGCAAAGCACACACCGCAGATTCCCTTTTCCCTAGGAGCAGAAGACGTGTCGACGGACCGACTAAGTGCGACGGGGCGCGCCCGGGCGACCCGCCTCAACACGCTCACCGGACTGCGTTTCCCCGCAGCGTTCGTGGTGTTCCTCTACCACGCCTCGCTGCTGGCCTTCCTCGGTACGCCCTGGCTGCGCAGCAGCTCGGACGTGCACTCCTACTACCGCGCCGTGCACCACGCCGGTGCCCTCGGCGTCACCTTCTTCTTCGTGCTGAGCGGTTTCGTGCTGACCTGGTCGGCCCGGGCCACCGACACGGCACCGCGGTTCTGGCGGCGCCGCTTCCTGAAGATCGTGCCCAACTACCTCGTGGTGTGGGTGCTGGCCATGGTGGTGTTCGCCGCCCCGCACACGAACATGAAGATCGGGCTGCTCAACTTCTTCATGCTCCAGGTGTACTACCCGGACTTCTCCATCAACTTCGGGGTGAACCCGGCGGGTTGGTCCCTGGCCGTCGAGGCGATCTTCTATCTCTCGTTCCCGGTGCTGCTGTACCTGATCAAGAAGATCCCGGCGCGCCGGCTGAACCTCTGGGTCGCGGGTGTGGCCCTCGGCATCCTCGCGACGCCGCTGCTGTCCACCCTGCTGGTCCCGAAGGGCACGGCCTTCATGGCCATGGAGCCCGCGACCTCGGTCAACCAGTACTTCTTCTCCTACATCCTGCCGTTCCCGCGGGTGCTGGACTTCGCGCTCGGCATTCTGGTGGCCCGCTCGGTGATGACGGGACGCTGGCGCAACATCGGCATGATCTGGTCCGGTGCACTGCTCGTCGCCAGCTTCGCGCTGGGTTACTTCACGCCGTACATCTACTCCTCGCGCGCGGTCTGTGTCGTCCCCGCCGCCCTGCTCATCGCCGCGGGTGCCATCGCGGACGACGAGGGCAGGTTCACCCTCTTCCGCAACCGGGTGATGGTCTGGCTCGGCGACATCTCCTTCGCCTTCTATCTGGTGCACTTCACCGTGCTGGAAGGCGTGTGGAAGCTGCTCGGCAGCAAGGCGTACTCGGCTCCGGAGGCCGCCGCCCTGCTGGCGCTCTGCCTGGCCGTCGCGGTCCTCGCGTCGTGGGCGCTGTACGAACTGGTCGAGCGGCCGATCACCCAACGCTGGTCCAACCCGAAGAAGAAGCCGGTGCAGCAGCGGCCGTTGGCCGAGGCCCTGCCGCTCGCCGCGCAGCGGGCCGGCGAGGAGGTCTGATCGCACCGCGGGCACACAAGGGACCGCCTGCTCCGGCCGGAGCAGGCGGGGCCCTGTGTGGGCCGCGCGGGGGTTGTTGTTCCCACCCCCACCCCCGCCAGT